>CALHQU010000036.1 GCA_938038145.1 uncultured Candidatus Saccharibacteria bacterium | reverse complement strand
GAATTTGCCCCATATCGATATCTTTTTCATAGTCATCTTGATTGCCTTCAATCACAACAACCATTTCACCTTTTAACTCTGAGGCAATCGGTAGAATCTCGGAAATTGTACCACGGATAAACTCTTCATGTACTTTTGTTAATTCACGAGCGATACAGATATGACGATCACCTAATACATCTAAGCAACTTTGTAGCATCTTCTCAATGCGATGCGGTGCTTCATACATAATGAGTGTCATTGGATATGACTGGTACAGACGTAGTTTCTTAACACAATCATGTGTAGAAGGTGGTAAGAAACCAATGAAGATAAATGGCTGTGCAATTAATCCTGATGCAACGAGCGCATTCAAGAAAGCACTGCAGCCTGAAATTGGCACAACGTTATATCCAAGCGCTGTCACTTCACTGACAACTCTTTGGCCTGGATCATTAATTAATGGATATCCAGCATCGGAGATTAAGGCAACGTTATTTCCTTGTGATAGTAAGTTGATAATGCCTTTTGTACTGGATGCTTCATTAAAGTTCTGATAAGCAATCAATCGTTTTGAAATACCAAAATGCTTTAATAACTGCCCACTATTACGGGTATCTTCACATGCGATTACATCAACGCTATTTAAGACATCGATAGCACGTGGAGTCATCTCATTGAGATTTCCAATTGGGGTAGGTACTAAATAGAGTGTTGGTTTTTCATTTTCGAAGGATTTTTGGCGGTTCATGCGTTATCGCCCTCATCTTTTTTCTTACGTCCAAACGTACGCACAGTTACATTCTTACGTTCAGCCGTATTCTTTTCCACATTTGGACGTGGTTGATTTTGCTTGTTTGAATGATTTCTGTTTGGCTTCTTATTGTTGTTATTGTTTGGGCGGTTGTTTTGTGGTTTCGATGCCTCAACCTTTACTGTTGGTAAGTCTGTTGATACATGTACAGCCTTGTCTTTATTCACTGGTGCAGCTACACCTTCGTGAACGGTTGTACGATGTACTGGTTTATCACTCTTTTGGTTGTTGTTCTGTTGAACAAAGCCTTTACGTGGGATGGCTTTCTCACGTAAGTTTTCCAGGGAAATAAAGAGTACTTGTTCGCGGTTTTCTAACTTTGCTTCCTGTTTCATGACATTCATGTTTGTAAGACGATAAATCATACCGTCATATTCAACTTGAGAACCCATCTTAGGCAGTCCAGCTGTTAGTTCCTTATAGTCATTTTCTTCGTACTTCAAGCAGCACATTAACTTACCACACATACCTGAGAGTTTCTCTACGTTTAGGGCAAGCTGTTGTGTCTTAGCCATATTGATGGAAATGACATCAAAGTGATTCTTAAATCGGCTGCAGCATGTCTCCATACCACACATACCAATACCACCGACCATCTTGGCCTTATCACGTTCACCAATCTGACGTAATTCAATACGGCAGTGTAGACGTGTTCCTAAAACCTTTAAAAGCTCGCGGAAATCGACACGTTGATCAGCGAGATATACAAATAGAACCTTTGAGCGATCAAGTGTATACTGTGCACTCATCAGATTCATATCTAAATTCAAATGTAAAATTTCTTCGTTACAGATTCGATACGCTTCGCTTTCCGCAATGGCGTTTTCAGCGTACATCTTTTGGTCTTTTTCTGTAGCGATACGAATAATTGGCTTTGTTGGCATATGTAGATTGTATCTATCGATTGATAGAGCATCCGCATCTACCTCACCCATTTCGATTCCTTGTGCTGTTTCTACAACAACCCAATTTCCTTTTTTGATATCTGCGTCATCGCAACCAAAAGAATACGGTTTTGTAGCATTCTTAAATCGCACAGCGACGGAATAGGCATATTTCACTGTCGGTTGTTCCTGTTCTTGGTGCATTGGACAACCGCATGAACCGTGTTCACATTCCATGTTCATGGTTGAATTCCTCCAATCTATAGAAGGTTTGATCCATTAATAGATTTAAATCAATAAATCGATTAATCTTATCTTTCTGTTCTTGTAAGATAATGATCAATTCTCCATAATCTTTTTGTTTGTGTAATTCTTGTTGTAATAATTCTTTGTACCAATGTGGTCCTTCAATATGTTTGCATACAACATCGTGAGCAAATAATGACATCAAATCGAAGAATCCATTGAGTAACAAAATATTTTCTTTCTTAGCTTTTGCACTGTCTTTTTCGCTTGAACGGTAGGAGATATCATAATCTACTAATAGTTCTTCGCGACTTCCTTCAAGATTAAAGTATTGTTTAAACATCATCTTGCAGGTTTCAAAGATAGAACTGTCCGCAAATTCCTTCATTTGGTTGATATCTTTTACAAGATGAGAGATAAAGTAAGCATCTACATCTTGAACACCCACTTCTTTCGCTTTGGAAAGTAGATACTCTTTAGAAAGTGGAGAGAAGGGAATTAACGTACAGCGTGAAACGATCGTTGGTAAGATACGGTCGATATTGTCGGTTGTAAGAATTGCGACAACACCAGATGCAGGTTCTTCCAAAAATTTCAACAAATTCCGCGCCAACGTTCGCCCAGCTTCCCATTCAAAATCCTGACGATTTTCTCCATTGACTATTGTCAAAAAACATGTTGATGTTGAAGTATCTAATAAAATTATCACGCTATATTCTCCTTTATTTTTCCCAAAAGTTCATCAGATTTTTTGCCGCCAGGATAAAATTCTACAAGCCGCCCTTCTTCGCTAATCGCAGTAATTTTTATCACCAACCGATCACTCGGCAATGCATCATCGACAGCGCCAGCCCATTCAACTACAACAACCGAATTAGAAGCCGCCACTTCGCGAATCTCCTCGCTCATAATTCCAGCATTTCCCAGCCTATAAAAATCATAATGCGCCAAACTCAAACCGCGAGGCGAATCGTACACGCGCGAAATCGTAAAAGTTGGACTCTGAACTGGCTCGTCAATCTCTAAAGCTTGCGCAATTCCCTTCGTCAATGTGGTTTTCCCCGCGCCAATATCACCGACCAATTCCAGAACTTCCCCACCGGAAACAGCCCGACCAATTGACGCGCCCAATTCTCGCATTTTCTCTTCACTAGAAATATTCACTCTTATATTATACTATGCTAGCTTTTTTTTGGCGATGATAGTACAATAACCATAAGAGTTATGCGTGTTTCAGACCAGACAATTGAGAGCATTCTGAAACAAGGTGGGGTTGTTGATGAGCCGCAGCTTGCTGATTTGAAATTGATCGCTGAACGGTCGAAGCAAACATTACAAGAAACCGCTATTGAACAAAAAGTCATTTCTGAGGAAGATTTGACAAAGTTGATCGGCGATTATATCGGTGTGCCTTTCGTGCGAATTGAACCAAAGGATATTCCCGAAGATATATTAAAGCGAATTCCTGAACATATCGCGCGCCAGTATAATGTTGTGCTTTTTGAGAAAAATGAGGACGACAGCTTGTCGCTTGCGATGGAAGACCCAGATGACGTGCAGGCGTTGAACTTTATTCAGAAAGAAATTGGCTACAACACTAAGGTTTTCCTAGCGACAAAAAGCAACATTTTGGACTGTTTGGAAAATTATCGCGGCAATATTAACGCCGAGCTTGATGAAGTTATCGCAGTCCAAAAAGACGCTTCCGCCGAAGACCAAAACGTCAGTCAAGATGATTTTGCGGAAAATTCACCAATTGCCCAAACTGTTAATTTGTTGCTGGAATATGCCATAAAATCTAACGCTTCTGACATTCACATTGAGCCACGCGAAGATTACGTTCAGGTTCGCTACCGAATTGACGGTGTTTTGAAGGAAGTTAACAAATTGCCACGAAACGTTCACGGCGCTTTAGTGAGCCGCATTAAAATTCTCTCTAATCTGAAAATTGACGAACGCCGCGTGCCACAGGACGGACGATTTAAGATAAAAGTTTCAGGAAAACAATATGCGCTTCGTGTTTCGACATTGCCAATTGCTGATGGCGAAAAAGTGGTCATGCGTATTTTGGACGAATCGAACCAGGCTGTTAAACTGGATCAGCTTGGCTATTGGGGTCTGTCGCTCGCAACCGTAAAAGACGCAATGGCCCAGCCGAACGGAATGATCCTGGTGACCGGACCAACTGGATCGGGAAAATCGACCAGCTTGTTCAGTATTCTGTCAGAGCTCAATACTCCAGATGTCAATATTTCCACAATTGAAGACCCGGTGGAATATAAAATCCCAGGGGTCAATCAAACTCAGACCAACGCCAAAGCTGGAATGACCTTCGCTTCAGGGCTAAGAGCGTTACTTCGCCAAGATCCAAATATCATCATGGTCGGAGAAATTCGCGACGGAGAAACCGCAAACCTTGGTGTTCAAGCGGCGCTGACTGGGCACTTAGTGTTCTCTACTCTGCACACAAATAACGCTGCGACATGTTTGCCGCGTCTGCTGGATATGGGAATTGAGCCATTTTTGATCGCTTCAACCGTGAAGGCGGTGATTGGACAGCGACTAGTTAGGCGCCTGTGCATGAATTGCCGCCAAGAATATACCCCAAACGAAGAAGAAATAAAGTATATTGCCGAAATGTTTAAGATAAATACAGAGTCGATTAAAAAAATTCACAATCTCGAAGAGCAAGCTTTTGAGGATAAAATTGGCGGCGACACACCCATGGGATCAACAGATTCAACAATCGGACGCTTATGGAAGCCAAACCCAGAAGGTTGCGACGAGTGCGGACATAACGGATTCAAGGGGCGCGTTGGCATTTACGAGGTTCTTGGTATATCCATCCCTATCCAAAAAATGATTACTGCCAACGCCACCAGCAACGATATTCAAGATCAAGCGATTTCCGAAGGCATGGTGACAATGCAGATGGACGGACTTATTAAATCACTGCGCGGGATCACCACCGTGGACGAAGTTTTGAGGGCAACAAGGGAGTAACATTATGCCAATTTTTGAATATTTGCTTGTCAATAAAAAGAAAGAGACCGTCTCTTCAACGATTGAAGCGGCCGACAAACTATCTGCCATTAACAATTTGAGGTCACGCGGACAATTGATAAAAATTGAAGAAAAAGGCGCAAAAAAAGAGCTTAGTTTTTCTTTCGGCAAGAAAAAGAAAGGTGCCAAGACTGAAGAATTGGTTATGTTTACTCGTCAATTAAGCGCCATGGTTTCAGCTGGCGTTCCTATTCTTCGTTCCCTTAACTCTATGGCAAAACACGCCGAAAGCGCCAACTTTCGAGACACGATCAACGCTGTGATTAAAGATATTGAGGGCGGTATGTCTTTTGCGGATGCTCTGAGTAAACATCCAGAAACCTTCAATGATATTTACGTGAACATGGTTGCTGCGGGTGAAACTGGAGGTATTTTGGACGACATCTTAAAGCGTCTAGCCCTGCAACAAGAGAAAAACTCATCTATGAAGAAAAAAATTAAAGGCGCAATGACATATCCGATCGTACTTTTAATTATTACGATTATTGCCTTCTTTATCCTGATGATCTTCATTATTCCGGTCATCGGTAAAACCATTAAAGATATGGGCGGACCTGACGCCAAATTGCCACTTCTTACTGAGATTATGCTCGGAATTAGCGATTTTGTAGTGTCGTTTTGGTACATAATCATTCCAATATTTGCCGGAAGCATTTGGCTATTAATTCGCTACATTAAAACCCCAAAAGGTCGCGTAAAATTTCACAATATCATCATCAAAGTTCCAGCTGTCGGCCCAATTGTCAAAAAAGTGGCAATCGCCCGCTTTACTCGAACCTTCTCTGCTCTTATCGGCGCGGGTGTGGCTGTACTTGAAGCGCTGGATGTAACTTCGCGCGCCGTCGGAAATGTCGCCTACGAAAAATCCCTTAAAGAAGCCACTAAACGAGTCCAAAATGGTGAAGTCTTGTCAAAAATTATTGCAGAGCAGGACGATTTATATCCGCCAATCGTAGCACAGATGTTGTCTGTCGGTGAAGAAACTGGACAAACAGACAAAGTTCTGGTTAAAGTTGCCGACTTTTATGAGGAAGAGGTCGATACCGCGATTGATGGCGTTAGTTCTATTATCGAGCCAGTGATGATCGTTGCTATGGGTATTGTTATTGCCCTGGTGGCGGTTAGTGTTATGGGTCCAATTACAAGTATGGCGGGTCAAGTTAAGGAATAATAGTTTTTCAAAAAAGCTTATGCTATAATACCGATATATAGGTGGGAAAATAACAACGTGTCGAGCATATTTTATAGAAAAAAACCAATCATCGGCCTAGATATCAGCCGAACAAGCATAAAAGTAATGTCGATTGATAGAAATCGAATGCTAGTTCATGGATATGGATCGATTAACCTCGATTCTCAAAAAAGCGACGGGAATTCTACAGACAACACTGAATATTTGGCGCAGAATATCAAAACGTTATTGAAGAAAAACGTCGTAGGACAAATTAATAGCAACCGCGTGGCGCTGGGCATACCAACCAACCGAACATTCTCGCGAACATTTAGCCTACCCGTGAAAGAAGAAAGCAATATTCGCAGTGCGGTAAATTTGGAAGCCGAACAATACATTCCAGCGCCATTAGACTCTCTTTATTTGGACTATCGAATCATCAATCGCACGAAAGATGAACTTAGTGTGCTAATGTGTGCTGCACCGAAGAAAATGATCGACAGCATGCTAGACGCCACAAAACAATGCGGCCTGGAAGTTGCAATAATTGAGCCGAACATTAGTGCAATCGCTAGACTCCTGAAGCGCACAGAAGAAGGAATGCTTCCTACTGTTATCGTCGACATAGGTACATCAACTACAGATATCGCAATTCTAGATTCCGATATACGTGTGACGGGCGGCTTAAATGTTGGCGGCTATTCACTCACCTTAAATTTAGCTAAAAAAATGAATGTACCAATTGAGACAGCTCATCAATTTAAGGTATTAAACGGATTAAATCCCGGTCCAAGGCAAGCCAGAATCGCAGGAGCCTTGCGCCCAAGTTTGGAAAAAATGACCAACGAGGTTAAGCGCGTTATGCGATATTACACAGACCGCTTCCCTGATGAGAAAAAAATCGAGCAAATTCTCATAGTTGGCGGCGGCGGCAACTTACCAGGAATCGGTGATTTTTTCACAAACGAGCTATTAATGCCAGCGCGCGTGGCAAGTCCGTGGCAAATGCTCAATTTCGATGGACTAGAGCAGCCAACAAAACAGCTTCGCTCCCAGCTATCACCAGTTGCGGGACTAGCCTTAATCAAGCAGGAGGATATTTATGATTAACCTTCTCCCTCCTCAAGAAAAAAAGCAAATCAGCGCCGGACGAGTAAATGTCATCTTAAGACGATACTGCATCATATCATTGATATTTGCAGGTTTGTTATTCTTAACTATTGGCGGATTTTATCTATTCTTAGAAAATAGCCGCACCTCAGCTCAAGCCAACATCGACGAAGGAAACGCTAAGCTTGCTCAATACCAATCGACACAAAAAGAAGTTAGCGAGTTCAAGAAAGACCTCGACTCAGCTAAGGCGATCATTAGCAACGAGGCCCATTACTCTACAATTATTCCAAAAATTGCACAGTACATTCCATCAGGTATGGTTTTGGATTCTCTAACACTAGACACTTCAGCATTAGATAAACCATTGTCATTAACAGCTCTTGGAAAAAATAAGGATGACGCTATTCGAATAAAAACTAGTTTAGAAAAATCAGAGATATTTAGCGACGTTCACCTCGAGACCGTTGTTTATAGCGGCGGCAACCAATCCTCAGACAAGCCTGCAGATTATCCAATCACTATAACAATTAGCGTTACACCAAAGCCAGAGGTCTTAAAGCAATGAAAAAAGTTCTAAATGCCAGTATCGCGCGAATTGTCCTGTCGTTATTATTGCTCATAATATTGTCAGCAATGGTAGGGCTAGTTATTTTCGCCTATTCATTCCTAAGCAAAACATCAGAAGAAGTAGGAAAAATGCAGACCGAAGCGACTGCAGTTGACGCAAAAATACAAAGTTTGCTAGCGTCGAAATCTCAGCTCGACCGCAATTCCGACACAGTTAAAAAAGCAAAGAATATCGTCTCAGAATCGAAACTTTATCAATATCAAAATCAGATTATTCAGGATTTAAATACCTACGCCGACCGCGCTGGCATTCCGATTAAAGCTTTCTCTTTCCAAAACGAACCAACAACTTCCACTAAGACAACGAAACCTAGCAAGCAAACATCCGCCAGCCCCGCTGGAGTGAAAAGCACTTTCGTATCAATTCAGTTGGGAGACCATATAGATTACACGAAATTCCTACATTTCCTTAGTCTTATTGAAAAAAATGTCACTCGAATGCAGCTTTCAGGCGTGTCAATTTCCAGAGGCGCAAATAATCATGAAATATCAATCCAATCACTTGAAGTAAAGGTTTATACACGATGAGTCCATCAATATCAGAACAGCTCGAGCCAATCGTAAAATCACTATCCAAATTCCTGTGGCGATTTCATGTGATAATATATAGTGTTGTCGTAATCGGAGGCGTAGCAATCGCGATATTTCTTTTGAGCGGACTTTTAGCGGTTCCTACCGAAGAACCACAAACTGCATCAATAAGCTTCGATAAAAAAACCATGAAAGTGATTAAAGATTTTCGACCATCAACTTCAACAAAAGACTCGTTTAGTCTGCCGGCTGGTCGC
>CALHQU010000035.1 GCA_938038145.1 uncultured Candidatus Saccharibacteria bacterium | reverse complement strand
CAGAATGCCACGGCAAGCGTTACAATCGTGAAGCGCTAGAGATTAAATATAAAGATAAAACCATTAGCGATATCCTAGAAATGACGGTCGAGCAAGCCTGCGAGTTCTTTACTAATATTCCAGCAATCTCCCGCAAGCTCGAGACAATTAACGAAGTTGGTTTGGGCTATGTTAAGCTTGGGCAGCCAGCGACGACGTTCTCTGGCGGCGAGGCGCAGCGCATTAAATTGGCAGCAGAGCTATCACGTCGTTCCACTGGTAAAACACTTTATATACTCGACGAGCCAACGACTGGCTTGCATACTGCTGATGTGCGCAAATTGCTCGAGATTTTACAAAAATTAGTTGATGGTGGCAACAGTATGATAATCATTGAGCATAATCTGGAAGTCATTAAATGCGCTGATTGGATTATTGATATGGGTCCAGAGGGTGGACAAGGCGGCGGCAGAGTGGTTGCTGCTGGCACGCCAGAAGACATTGCAAAGAATCCAGAAAGTCAAACTGGGAAATACTTACAGAAGCTGTTATAAACGATAATCTTTGCAAAGACTAAAAGCCCAATCTCAGACGAAAGATTCGGTGCGGATTTGCGTTATTTTTTCCGTTTGGACGTCTTGGTTTTTGAGAATAAAACTTGGAGCTGTTTTTTGAGAGCCGCGCGGTTTGATGGTTTCTTGAGCGCGTGAATAATCATCGGCGAGACAGAGAGGAATACGATTATAAGCGCAGCAACCTCGATGTTAACACCTGCTTTGGTAAGTAATTCACCGGCGTAATAACCTAGATAAACAAACAGTGATGACCACAAGAATCCGCCGATAATGTTAAAAACCAAAAATGTTCTGTAATGCATTTTGCTGGCGCCAGCAACGATTGGCGCAAATGTGCGGACGATCGGCGCAAAACGAGCCAACACGATAGTAATTGAACCGTGCTTGTCGTAGAATTTTTCAGTTTGCTCTAAATATTTTTTCTTGAAAAGACGCGAATTCTCTTTTTCAAATAATTTGCGGCCGACCTTATGTCCAAAACTATAGCCAACACTATCACCTAGTACGGCTGCCAGAAATATCAG
>CALHQU010000034.1 GCA_938038145.1 uncultured Candidatus Saccharibacteria bacterium | reverse complement strand
GCCCTCGCTAGAGAGCTGCTGGTTTGGCTAGAAAGGCTGCTATTTTAGCCTTTACGCGGTTTAACTTCGTTACGGCCGAGTGATTTTTTGGTATTCTCGACGTATTTGACATGCTTACGCAGTTTTGGGTCGTATTTACTCAGAGTTATTTTATTTGGCGTATTTGCCGTGTTTTTGCTCGTAACATAAGTGCGGTCGTTGCTTAGTTGGCTGACGAGTGCAATAGTCTTGCGCTTAGTATTATTCTTCTTTGCCATAACTTCCCTTTAATGTTGTTGTAAAACTTCAGTAATCAAGTATAACAGATTGGTGCAGCAATTTCAAGCTAGATATGTTATTATCGCCGACTCATAATTTTCTAGCGTAAATTTGCAGAAAGAGTTGTTTTAGCGTGGCTTGGATACTGTGCTGCTCATCCCAAAACATGCTGTTGCAGCCAGCAATACATCGCCACAGTTGCTGCCGCGCCGACGTTTATGGAGCGAGTCGAGCCGAATTGCTCAATCGCCACAATCTGATCCGCAGCGTTCGCTAATTCCACAGAAATCCCCGGCCCTTCTTGCCCAAATACCAAAACCGCACGCTTCGGTAACCTCGTCTGCGACATATTAACACTTCCTGGGATATTATCAATAGCAATAATTTCCCTGCCTTCATTACGCATTTTCTCAATAAACTCTTCCGTCGTCGTCAAATACGTAATATGCAGATACTTATCCGTCATCATGGCACCGCGCTTATTCCATTGCCTGCGCCCAATCACATAAATCTGCCGCACGCCAAACGCATTAGCGCTCCGGACAATCGTTCCCATATTAAAATCCCGCTCGGTATTTTCCAGCGCAATCACCAAACCGTGATCTTCAGAATCCAACTCATTTATAATCTCCAATTCGCTCCGACCCTTAAACTTATCAATGACATTTCTTTTATCTTCCATCTCTGTTATTTTATCAAAGTTCCTGAGCAAATAACAAAAGTTGAGAGCCTTCTATTGACTTAATCACCATAGAATGGTATAAGTAATATTGGTTTTCGTTAATGAGTTGAGATTGCTCCTCATCCGAAAACGTTCATTGACAAGTAGCCGAAACACAAGGCGAGTTTTTATTTCTCCTAAGAGCTTTAAAGAGATAAAATCTCGTCTTGTGCATAAAGAATGCGCATATATCACAGTGAGGGCGAGAAAATACTAGAGAGGCGAGAGCCATGAGTGATGATGTCATTAAATCGAGTCTGGAAAAATATCTCGGACGCGCAATCGCGTCTGAGGAAGGAAGACGGCTCGTGATCGAGCTCGTGTTCCAGGATATTCAGGTTCTCAGCCTGGCCGCTGAGCCCGAAATCAGAAAGCAACTCGCCCAGTTGGGCGAGAACGCCACCAAGTTGGCACAACTGATTGAAGATCTTCTGGACCACACGGAGGACTGCAACACGGAATACTAACGGCACGGGATATATGATGAGTGTAATTCATTCTCTTTATGGCTGCTTGTCATATATCCCCTGAAATTATTTTGAAATAGTCTCGTTTGAGGCTGTTTTTTATGCATTCTATTGACTTTTTTACACAAGTGTGGTATAAACAAAAGTAGCTTTCGTTGATGAGTTGAGCAAATCCTTGTCCGAAAGTGAACTTTGACAGGCAATTGAACACAAGATGAGTTTTTATTTCTTTTTAAGAATAATTGAGAGGAATAAAATCTCATCTTGTGCTAAAGAACAGCACATAGCGCAACTCCGCGGATGAGAGAACAGAAAGATAGCACAATGTTTATCGATGTCTCTGACGATCTTTCCGCTACGACGAAAGACCTGAGTTCGAAATGGCACACCGCCATGGAGATTATCTGCAAGGACGAGTATATCCCCGTCCTTCAAGTAAGGCGATTCGTCCAAATGATTCGCGACACGTGTCAACGAGTGCAAGACCTCCAGGTCTATGCGAACATGTGTCTCGCGCAAGCCCCAGCCATCGTTGTAGGCGTCAACATCTACAACGATGCTGTACGCGTCTCTTCAGCCCTAGAGGAGCTGAAAATCTTCGTTGACAAGCACGTCGCCACCATGACGGACGAAGACCAGTTCAAGAGTATCTTGAGCGAGATTGACGATACTCTTCTGTGCTTGATGTACGCAGGTGAATCCATGCAGCGAGAATACAGCCGCGACGAGGCTGTACTCAGCGATCCCTGGATTGACTGACAGTATATAGTCTACATGACAGGTGATTGTTCTTTTACGATTGCCTG
>CALHQU010000033.1 GCA_938038145.1 uncultured Candidatus Saccharibacteria bacterium | reverse complement strand
GAGCCTACCGAACGCAGGCGTATCGAGACCGGCGAGGAGCCGCAAAAGTGTTGTTTTGCCCGCGCCGTTAGGGCCAAGAATCCCAAATATCTCGCCCTTTTTAACTTCAAACGACACGCCGTCGACCACGTTATTTCCATCATAAGTTTTAACGAGTTTATCGACTTTTATAATTGGCTCAAGTTCCACTCCGTAGACTCCTCTCTGTTGTAATTTTGATCAAGCTAATCTCTACTTATCGTCAATTATAACAAAACCAAAATACTAGTGCTATACTTATAATATGCGCATTCAGAGAAAAAAAGCAAAACCAAAATCGAAAAAACTATTTATTATCATACCGTTTTTGATTTTGCTATTTTCAGCAGGACTATTTGGAATATATTTCCTCAACCAATCACACTCGCGACAAACGACTGCGCCATCTGATGAAAAGTATTATTTTGCCGATTCGAAATATTCTGGCATTCGCTCAAAGTTCGTCACCAGAGATAACAAGCGAGAAAAAGTTTCAATTGAATATCCGATCACGGAAAATGAAAAGATTAATCGCTTAATTAGCGAGTCGATTGATAAAATTGATCGCGATTTTCAAAATACGGTTTTACTGGCGACAGTTTTTGATAAGCCAATGACCGAAACAATTAGCTATCAAGTCACGCACAACACTTCAGAAGCACTGTCGATTGTCGTCAATATTAAGCAGGATATGAACGGCGCGCATCCAGCATCAATGACGCAATTTTGGACTTTCGACAAAAAATCTGGCGAAGTTGTCGGCTTGGCTGATTTTACAGAACAGTCCGATGAAGCCGCCGAAGCAATCATATCCGCTGCCAAAGATAATATTTCTCAGACTATCAAACAACGCCAACAGCCAGAAATTGACCTGAATGAAATCATAAATAAAGAGGCTTTGTCTAATTTCATCATTACCAACAATGGTAATGCATTGGCTTGGCCGCTCGGTCAGGCGTCGCTACTGCCATCATCTTACGGCGAATTGACAATTACCGTGCCAATTTCCTCCGTCTCTAAATATCTACAAAACCCAACGGCGAGAAAATTCGCCAACATCCCCAAGCCTGCAGAAAAACCAAAACCAGCGCCCGCAGCTCCAACGCCTACCGTCGCAAATAAAACAATTGCCTTAACTTTTGACGACGGACCTGGACCATACACCGAAAAACTGTTGGATATATTGGATAAGTACGACGCCAAGGCGACATTTTTCCTAATCGGCAGCAAAGTTTCAGCACGTGCCAATACATTACGCCGTATGCAGTCGCGCGGACATCAATTAGGCAATCATTCTTGGTCGCATCCAGAGTTAAATAAGGTTTCAGCAGAGCAACTCGCTAGTGAAATTGACCAGACGAATAACGCCATAAAACAAGCCGTCGGCACCAAGCCTAACATCATACGTCCACCATACGGCGCATTTAATCGGGCGGTTTTGGAGCAATTCCGTCAACGCGGAATGTCGGCAGTTGTTTGGTCTGTCGATACGCGCGACTGGGCTGATCGTAATAGCGAAATCGTCTGTTCAAGGGCTGTCGCTGGCGCTCGCAACGGAGCTGTGATTTTAATGCACGATATTCATCCGACATCCGTGAATGCCGTTCCTTGTATCCTTAATTCACTCAAACAGCAGGGCTATTCATTCGTAACGGTACAAAATTTAATCGGCGATATGACACCGGGCGCCGTTTATCCGTAAACTTAATCAATCTCAAATATCTTATATTTTGAAGTTGCACCGCGCACTAATTTAACTTTGGAAGACACAACCTTAAAATGTTTTGCCAATAATTTAATAGCCGCCGCGTTGGCTCGACCTTCAATTGCTGGAGCTTTGACGTAGACCGTCAATGTGTCGTCGTCATTTTTCACGACCTCCTCACGATGACGAGAGTTTGGTTTAATGTGTACGGAGATTTTCATAAAATCTTAAAAATCTATCACTTCCAATTCCCGTGGCAAGATTTCTCTCGCTTCCGCCGTTCCCGCAACTAATTGATAATCCTGAAGTTTCGGTGGTAAATCATCTTCAATAAATTGATAATCGACCTGATGGTTATCGTTAAAATAATTAAGCAATTCCGCATTCAAAAAATGATCACGCGGCGCACTTACCGAGCCATCTTTATTAAAAACCAAAGCTATTGATACGCCAGAAGTCGTCCCATTCTCATCCTTGGCATAATTCGCAGTCACTAAATGAACTGTCGGCTCAAATTCTAAAGCCAATTTATTGGAATTATCCACCTGCTCCTGACTAAGACGCGCTAGTTGTTGATTTATTTCATTCACCAAATCATCAGTACTCATCTCGCCGTTAGACGCTCGGCAATATTCACAATCGTTCAACGACTTG
>CALHQU010000032.1 GCA_938038145.1 uncultured Candidatus Saccharibacteria bacterium | reverse complement strand
ATATTTAGTTTTGATGGATCAAATCCCTGTTCTTTAATCTTATTGATGGCAGCATTTCTATATCCTTCTATAGTATCGATTTCTATGATAACTCCATTCTTATGGCTAGGGTCTGCCTTATATCCAATTGAATAAATTAAGTTTTTTATTGGTAATTTTTTAATTATAGGATTGGCGTCTTCTAGCTTTTTTTGTTCATTAGCAAGTCTGTCTGTTGTAGCTCTGTCTATTTCTGACGTTCTAGACGAAGACTGTAATTCTTTAATGGCTTTCTCTGTCGTGGGTGTGAGTGCAAAAATTATCCTTAACGGATTATCCTTCTTTACTTCAACATTAATATTCTCATCTTTAAAACCACTTCTTGATGCCTTAAAATCGTATGTTCCTGGTTTTAAATATACAACTTGCGAGCCGATAAATTTTTGATTGCCAGTAGTGATTTCAGCCTTATCGGGTGAGGTTAGCAGGTAAACTGGAGTGGTGCCATGTCTATTTACGTAGGTTATGATGCCATATACTAATGTGCTAACTGATAATAATATTAATATAATGCTGATTATTTTTTTATTCATTACTTTTTCCTAAACCAAGTTACGCTCGGTGATGTTAAACTTTCACTGCCTGCTTTTGGGGCATATTCACACTGTGAGGCGGATGCTATATTTGAATCAAATCCTTCTATGTTACCAACATAAACAAATGTATGCCCTGGACTATGAGCAACGTCTCCAGGTTTAAGATCGGCTACGTTGATTGAGCTACCATTACCGAGAGTCTGCCAGTTAGCCTCTGCCCATGCTCTCTGTACGCTAGTTGGGCCAGCCTTACCGTTTTCGCCTCCGTAATTGTAGTTCTTATCGAATCCGCTGTCGTGTAGTAGTGTAGTCACAAACGCACCACAATCCACGCCACCTCCAAAGCAAGAATCTCCAACGAATCGATTTTCGCTTTTTGCCTTTTCTATGGCCTCTGCATACTCAGGCTTTTTGTCTGTACGAACCTTCTTTTCTGGCCAAGCATAGCGTTTGACATAGCTAATAAAGTCGCCACCATTTGATGACGAGCATCCTCCTCCACTTCCGCCTGTACCATTAAATCTTTCATAGATTTTTTGCGCAGCGGTACCGCGTATATTTTTAACCTGCTCTTTTGTCATGGCTGATTTTTCAAAATCGTCATGCCAAAAAACAGTGGCGTCATCAACTGTCTTTAGGGTTTTCAACAATTCCCATGAGTTCGAAGCTGTACCAAATCCAGAAGCTGTGACCGGTCTTTCCTTTCCCTCTTGCACTAAATACTCTAATTCGAAGATTAATAGTTTGTCATTATCTTCTACTGGAATAGAATCGACCATACCCTTGTCGTTAGGCGCACCACCATATTCTTGGCTGTAATATTTTTTTAATTCAGATGGTATTTTATTAGCTATCTGTGTTCGCCTTCCGAACGTCCACTGGGCGAGCCCCCATCCCCCAGACTCCCATCCTTGGCCTACTTCGTGTCTGGTAGGGCTAAATCCGGACTCTGCTTGAATATTAGCCATCACGCCAGCTGTTTGTTCAGCGCTTAATCCTGCGTTGCGTAAATATCCCCAAATCTTCTCTTGATTATCAGATCCTGACACTCCATTAGAAGATGATCCAGAGCAAGTTGTTGAATCATTTTCGTTATACCAAAGAATATCGTTTGTTACATATGAATCGGGATATCCTGCAGCTAAAGATACTGGCTGCACAGTAATAGCAAAAGATATAGCAAAGCAAAGAGCAATAGATAGCTTTTTATACATCAGACTGGTTCCTTTTGTATTCGTTTATAATATCTGTGGGAACACCAATATTTTTTAAGGCGTCTGAGGATTTTCTATCATTAACACCCGTTACGACCGAATTATTTCTTAGAATTGCGTATACGTCATAAGTAGATTTAATTTTCTCGCTATAAATTTCTAAAGTAACCAACTTAAATTCGCCCTGCTCTTTTACTATTGAATACTTTTTTAATTCACGATTACCGTAGGTGCTGGAAGTAGAGTTTAGCAATTCGATGATAGCTTTTTGTTCTGAAGATTGCCCGTGAGTATTATTTTGACTATTTGAGCTCTCGTTGGCATTTTGAGATGATGACAGAATAGTTGTGTATTGACTACTGTCAGGGTTTTTAACAATAAGGAAAGTTACCGTAATACTTACTAAAAATAATACGGATGATATTAATATGACTTTATTTTCTTTATTCATTAGACCTTCCTTGCATACTCCCAGTGCCACTGTTCGGGATTTCTTCTACCTGGTTCAGCCCAGGCAGGATGTACATATCCGTATTTATGAGCGTTAGCCTTCAGCCAATTGTATGTAGAAGACCCAAACGCGCCAACTTCAATATCTGCAGCAAGACCCCAGCCGTGGTTTGATATACATGGAGGAGCTGGAGCTGCTTTTTCCCCTAGTTCTTTTCTATATCTAATTTGTGTTGCACAATCTCGATATGCTTCATTAATAGTTAAGTCTGAGCCGTTATCGGCTTTGTATGCTTTATTCATTTCTTCCATGGCCGTTGCAGCTTTCTTATTCATTTTATTACCTGGCGAGAAAGATAGGGTTTGCAATTCTGAATCTGGAATTTCGCCGTTACTATGATTACCCCATCCCGATTGAGCCTCTTCTAATTGTGGTTCACCAATTGCCTCGCCATTGTCTGGAGATTTAGCTGTGGTTGAAGGAGTTTCTTCTTCGTCATCTTCACCATTGATTGATTGGGCGATCTGGAAGTCGATTAGTAGTACTGACATTGCGGAAAGTTTTCTGTCGTCGTATTGCTTAGCGGAATTTTCAGCTCCGAAAGATTGGTCAGTAATATCTTTACCTTTATCATCTTTGTATGTTGGTGTGGTAGATGATGTTGTCTGTGTTGAATCTGTTGGTGCTGTACAGCCACCGCTATTGAACCAGTAATTTCCGCTACTTGCGTCACTGCAGTCTTCTATGAAATCGTATAGTGGAGTATCTTTGATTATATATTTATCCATGAGGTCTGATATTGTTGCGCCATCTGGAATATCTGCATCTTTCTTTATCCATCCTTCATCTTCGGCAATTTGAATAGCCTCTTCTACTGACATATTGGCTTGACTCTTTGTAATACCACTACATGGCATAGCAGCTAAGTTTATTGCTGGATCTTCCGATGATCCGCTACCCATAGAAAAGTCTTTTGCGTATCCGCAATATTTATCAGAATACATACCACTTGCTGCTTTTGCAGTGGATGAATAAGATAATGCCATAGAAGGCAGTCTGAGAATATTAGATAGCATTGCTACTGGAGTTTTACTATAAGTTCCATTAGCCATCATCATATTGCCCATATTATGGAATATACTACCTAAGAATGTATATTTACTTGATGTATCAAATGGACTTAAGGAAGCGATATCCATTTCTTTTTGGAACTCTTCATTCGCTATTTGGATTCCATTGAATTCCGCTTATTGGCTCATTTTAAGCCCTGGTAACATCTGTCCCATAGAGCCTGCTGAAAAGAATGCTGCGGCACCAACGCCGAGTGCATCTCCAAGGTCTTTATATTGAGCCTTATCTGGTGTAAGGAGGCTTTTTGCTAATTCTGTGAGGATATTTTTTACTTGCTCGCCAACTGCATATTCGAGTACTTTTTGAATTACTTCGGATAGCGCCATCTTACCTGCAAAACTAAATATCGCACTTACACCACTAGTAGAGGCTGCAACTGCCGCCTCGGCTGCCATAGAAGCATACATGGCTACTGGACTTAATATATAATCACATACACCTTCAGTAGCTTCTTTAGCTTTATTGAAGCCTTGGACTATAGGATTTGTAACTACTGAATATCCTGGAATATAATTTTTGGCGATTCCCGGCTTATTACTATTAACTCCCATTGCTGCTAGAAGGTAAGGAGAATCTAGGGCTGATCCTTCGGCGTTTTCAGATCCTTCCATTTTACCTCTTTCGGTTAGCATCGTACCGATTGTCTCCATTGTTTCTTGAGAGAATCCACTGCCTGTAGATTCGGCAGCTAGAGCTTTTTGTCCGAATAATAATGCTGCAACAGGCTGACTGCCTAGGCCAGAAGCCTTAGCTTGCGAACCAGGGGATAGGATAACATCCATAACTAGACCTAATACTGGAGCTAACTCAAGTGCCGCTGCACCTGCCCCAATAAGACTTGGGATTTTTACTGCAGCACAAGCTCCTGCGCTAATAGTATAAGCCAGGCCGCCTTTTTTTAATTTACCTCCTAATTTATTAACACCTTCTCTAACCTTTCCAAGAGCAGGCCCTTCTTTGAACTTTGGAAGCTTTTCTTTTAATTTCTCTCTTCTTTCTTTTATTCCAAGTTTTTTATCAATTTTTGAAATGGCGCTATTTCTCTTTAGCTCAAATTTATTGTAAAGTCCACTTATGTGTTTTCCTGTCCAGGAGCGAAAACGCATATTAAATAAGCCTGTTCTTCCATAGACTTTACTGGCAATTTTACGATTCTCTTTCTTTAACAATTCGTCTTTTAATTTTGATGCTTCGATAGGCTTTCCGTCGTTTACTCCTTCTATTTTCCAGTGAGTTGGATTTTTTTCTGGATATCCTCGTCCTTTTACGTCCATTTCTTTACCATTAGCATCAACTGGGATTAATCCAGATTTCTTGAATTTCTTAAGAGCTCTATTGGAAAGTCGCCCTGTTTTGCAGCGTATTTTTTTACTTTTACAAATTCCCGCATCATCGCCGGCGTCAATCATTTTATTCATGACCTTTTTCATGCGAACTTCTTTAACAATTGAGGCGGAGTCGTTTTTCCAGGTTAAGCTTTCCATTATATTTTGCAACATTGTTGCTGGACTAAGGAATATTCCCATAATTCCACCACCCAGTCCCAGTGTTCCAGCAATAGCTGCAATTGGTCCGCGTTTTTTCAATAAAGATTTGAATGTTACTGGACTTTTCTTTTTTCCCGCAGACGGCTGATAAAAACCGTTGCCTGGAACAGAAGATTCTTGGTTATTAACGGCAGCGCTGGCGGAATCGTTTTGATTAGGATTCAAATCCGAATCTTTATTATCAAACTGAGATTCAAGGTCGTTTATGGCATCTTTTTCGCGATCATTTAACTCTGACCCGCTGTCAGAACCAGCCGAGATTTGATCAAACTTAGCCTGTTCAGCAGGATTTAATCTGCTGTCAGTTTCGGAATCTGTCGTATAATCAACTCGTGCCATATTTTCTCACTACTTCCCTACACTGCTCCATAGCCGCCGATTGGTGAATCTGACGGTTTTATTTGTTGTGATACGGGATTTGTATTGATCAAATTATATTCGGTATCACTAGCCTGAATCTGGATGTGAACGTGATTTTGTCCAGCAAAGAATAATCCTTGCCCAACTGGGAAATTGGCTAGTCGCTTCTGCTCTTCATCTGTCAATTTAAACACTTGCGCCAAAACGTCAACGGCGCTGGCGGACTGTTTCAAAAGTAGCTGCATTGAGGAGTTGGAAACGATTGCTCGCCCCATTTTACTTCCGACGAAGTCTTCCACATCCTGCGTGATAGTCGTTAAGCCTAATTGATATTTGCGGGCGCGCTTGGCTAATGAGAATAAGAAGTTGGCAGAATCGTCATATTTCATCAGTTGCCAAGCCTCGTCAACAATCAACATACGTTTCCTCTGGTCGGTACGCGTAATATTCCAGATGTGATTCAGAACAATATACATCGCCGTTGGTCGCAGTTCATCTTCCAAGTCGCGAATGTTAAAGACAACCATATTATTATTAATATCAATATTACTCTGTTGCGAGAATATTCCAGCAAACGTTCCAGAGGTAAATTTGCGAAGTCGCTGAGCCAGGCTTGGACCAGTTCCGCCCATGTGAAGCAAGGTGTCGTATAGGTCGGAAATCGTCGGTGGCGTAGAATTGTGCGTCAATGGATCCGAAGTAATGCCGACGCGCGCGTAAGTGTCGATTAATGCTTGATCAATATCAGCTTCTTCCGCTGGTGATAGTCCTGCTACAACTTGTCCACCAGCTCCTGTTCCTGCACCACCCAGCATTTGCCTGAGTAGCCCGTGTAATGTCACTAAATTAGCTCGCAGTGCGTCATCTGCCTCATCAGTATCAATAACACGCGGCAAATCAAACGGATTGATTCTCGTGTCACTACTTAAGCTCAATCGAATATAGCTGCCACCAACTGCGTCGCATAGTTTTTGGTACTCATTTTCTGGGTCAATAATCACAATATCAGCCCCGACCATCATGCTTCTTAAAGCTTCCAACTTAACGGTAAATGATTTACCAGCACCAGATTTAGCAAACACGACCATATTGGCGTTTTCCAGAGAGAATCTGTCAAAAATCACCAATCCATTATTATGCATATTAATTCCGTAAAGCACGCCCTTATTGTCCGTCAAATCGGCTGAAGTGAATGGGAAGCTGGTTGAAATTGCACCAGTATTCATGTTGCGGCGAATCTGTAGTTCATCAGTCAATTGTGGAATAGAACTATTCAATCCCTGCTCCTGCTGGCTGGAAGCCACTTTTGAGAACACCAATTGCTGGCCAAAAATAGTTTCAATTTTATGCTGGATGAAGTTTAGCTCGTCCAAGCTGTCAGCATAAAGCGTAATATATAAACCGTAGCGGAAGAATTTTTCCGCGCCGATCTGCAATTGATCGCGCAATTCTTCGGCGTCTTGTAAAGCCGCTTCCAAACCTGGATCGCGCACCTTTCCTTTTTCCATGTTTATATTCATGGTTGCTTCCAACTGAGTAACTTTTTTACGCAGGTTATTCAGGACAATTTGCGTATCGACTGGATAAATAAACATACTAATATCCAGCACTTCATCGATGTTAATGATTGAGCTAAGCCAGCCGGTGTAGATTTGACGAGGATAGCCATAAACATACATCGTGCGGCCATATTTTGAGCCAAGTCTAAAATGGTCGGAATGAAGCTCAATACTACTTGGCGCAATAAAATCACGCAAAGTTCGAACACCAGTTAAGAAGGCCTGTTCGACTTCGGCTTGCTCTCTTGCTCGTTGTTGAGCGGCAATATCAACGGCATCCAATTTCTTCTTTGCCATTATGACCTTCCTCCTCTCGGTGATGGACCAGTTCCCTTAGTTACGTAAGTGGTCGTAAGCTCGCTCGGGTCAATGTCCTCTAACGATTCACGTGACGACGTGTCGGGATTATATGAAGTGTAGAACAGCTCGCCCAGTTGTCTGGTATTTAATTGCCAGCTTTTTACGCCCATTTGGAATAGACCATTCATAACTGAATCAATGCGGTTTTTAATTTCATCTTTGGCTTTGGTGTAGGTGACTTGGTCAATTTTTGTTACGGTTGCCTCTTTTTTTCCGCTGAAGAAGCTATTGAACAATCCCTTAGTCTGTTGTTTGAAGGCATTTTCCTCGCCAGCTGGATAATATGGAACGACAACATAAAAACTCTTATCCATAATGTTTGCCTCTTGTGCCAGAATATCAATGAAATCCATATAATCGTCCATTAAGATGTTGAGAAGCATATTGTCTTGATTGCGGCGAATTTCAGCCAATCTGTCCAGATATGGACCAATGTCCACGCGGCGTGAACGGATAAGAACTTGAATTGGGAAATATAGAGAGTTAATGAAGTTTTGATAGCTGAATTCAATTCCCTCTCTTTCGCGCGAACTCATAAGGTCAAAGTTTATTGATTCACATTCCACTACCGCCCGAAAACTGCCATCGCTCATAATGATCATATTTTCGCGCATCTCAGAGAAAAGCAGCGTATTTTGAGTGCTAATCGGTCCTTTTTGCTTCTTATTCTCAGGAGTTTTATCTGGAGATGGCGCGGTTGGACTTGGTCCCGAACCAATTGCCCCTGATGATTGCTGAGGGACATTAGGAAGAGCCGCATTGGTTTGCGGACCCTGCTGATAAGATTGTTGATTTTGTAACTCTGGTTGCATAAACCCCACCTAACGTAGTGAAATCACCACTTCCTCATCTGATAATTTATTTTCTTGCTGAATTCGATTTGCCTCACGCGCAATCGTTTCAATTGAGAGGTCGCGGTTATTTGCCAACTCTATTATAGCAGGTGGCACCTCGTTTACGCTAGTTTGCGGCGTGGTTGTCGGTTGAGTTTGAGCTGGAGCGCTCGCGGCAGGCCGTTCGGACGCTGGATTTAATACAGATTGACGCATCGTTGGGTACGGATTCATTTGTAGTGGTGTGGCTGGAGCAGGATTATCTGGCTGAGATGATTGAGGTGGTTGCGCGGGAGGCGGCGTAGCAGATTGCCCTGTTTGCATCTTTTGGATAACTTCTTGTCGCCTACGAACATCTGACTGATTTATTAAATGATTGATATTTTGCGCCGTAGCACTATTTTCATCCAATATGTCGTTGGCTGCCTGTCCTTCGTTGAATAAATCGGCACGCATCGAGCTATTCGGATTATTGACGCCACGAATTGACCAACCTTGACTGTCTACCAAATTCGCCAAATATGACAATCTTCGCTGGACTTCGGCTTGATCATAATTATTACCGTAAGTCTTTTCCTCGACTTTTGGCGCGATAACTTCGACTAATCTTTCAATTCCATCAGGCTGCCATAGTCGCTTTTTTGGTTTTAGCATAAAAGAAATAACTGCCGCCAAATAAACTTCCATTGGCTGGTCTTTTTTAAGAGGTAAAGCCAGGGCTCCAAAGAATAAAATTATCGGCACAGGAATTATTGCCAAGGGTAGAAAAATTGTACTCAAACCGTACGCAATAGCGATTCCGATAACAGCTATAATTAAGAACACAAACTGTCGGAAACTAAACGGCCCGAGCAGTTTGTCCTCCGCCTCGACATCTTGAGGAACTTTATACACCGACATACTGCTTATATTATATCAAAATATGGAGATTATAACATGTCGCGGAAAATCTTAAATTGTTCTTTAGCTGCGTCAGTTGCATTAGCTGACAACCTCTTATCGGTAAGAATAGTGTCGATGACATCCCTAATATCTTGACGTTTTTTATTACTAATCACAGATGTAGTATTTACAGCTTCCATCAATAACTTAACAGCGTCAGCATCCGTAGTCGCTAAAGTTTCTGGTTTATATTTACCGCCTTGTAGCCAGTCAGCGAAGTAATTCATGAGGTCATCCCTGTTATTAATAGCACCCTTTAGCATATCGTCAATAAGCTTACCGCCCAAGAATGACGCCTTATTCTTTACACCAGATTCCGCTAATGCTGAAGCTGCAGAAGAATAGAATTCTGGCGGCAATTCACTAAGAAGCTCGGCGACTTCTGCTGCGGTACCGTATTTAATCTGCTCCTCAATTGCGGCTTCACGTACAAATATGTTATTACTATCCAGTACTGTTCCATCTGAAAGCGTCACGGAATTGCCTAAAGATATCTTTTGTCTTTGCCCAGAGCTTAGCTTATAATGCTTCATAATCTGACGAGCTTCATCAACAGACTTGGCGTATTCACTACGGCTGGTTGCTATGGCTGAAGCTAAGGCCGCATTTACACCAATCAAATTGCCATTTGCATCTTTGAATACGTTGCCGCCAGCCTTCTCTTGAAGTTCCTTGCTGTTTATCAATTGCTCTGCAAATTCACTGTGCTGTTGACGTTGAGCATTATTCTTAATCAGACCTGCTGTTGCAATTTCGGTTTCTAGGTCTTTAATATCATTCATAAATGCAGTTTGCTGCTGATGAGCCTTCAAATCTTGTCGAGTTGCATAGGTAGCCGACATATTTCTCCTAGCACGATCGTATAGAGATCTTTTCTCGTATATATCATCTGGTGCGTGACCCAGCGTAGATTCGAGGTAGCGGTTATCATCTTGTGCAGATAAGAAATCTGAGCGCCTGGAAGCCTGTCTGGCATATAAATCTGACTTCTTATATTTGGCTGTATTTCTGAATGAATTCTCGGCATTTTTCTGCGAAGTTTCCAGATTTTTTTTACGTAATCTACTGTTATGATCTGCCCAACGGCGTAAACGATTTGGGTTGAATCGCGCCATATTAGGGTTAGCTAACTTCTTGTTTTTAATGGTCTCACGACGATCTTTAGACCAGTTCTTAGTCCTGTCGTATAAGCCTTTGTTCTTGTCATTAACAAACCCAGCGAATTTACCCAATACTCCGCCACTGAACTTCATAATTAGTGGAGTTATAGCCAAAGGTATTATTTGAACCAGCATGCCTAGTACATGCATTATTGCGCCATTTGGACCAGAGGCATTTTGTATAATTATTATTCCCGCCAGTTGAGCTCCGCCAAACACTACAGCGAATGCTGGGAAAAATACTAGCATTGTTAAGAATAAGTCTCGCCATTTTTTAAACCACTTTTCTGTTCCAGGAAGTAAATAGCAAACGAAGGCTAAAGGTGAAATTATGATTAAGATAATAATGAGCGCTTGACGAGCAGCCATGATTAGGAGTATGAAGAGTAAAGTTAAGCCAGCTAATGCCGCGGCAGGTACTAGCATTGGTAATAATTCCGTAGTAAGTGCTAGTGATACGGCGTATCCTGCTCCTACTGCCAGCGCTCCATTTGACAGTGCTGTACTGATAACTTCCGACCATGTCCATGTACTTGTATTTTCTCCTACAGTGGATATGGTATTTTTAATTCCCATGAAGGCGTCCTGGAAAGCGTAGCCGGCTATGTTTGATAAATCCAGTAATATAGCACAAATCGTAAATGATAAGTTGACCAGCACTGCCGCAATCACTAACCTAGGGATCATCTTTTTGACGCCGTAATTACTAATTCCTACAGAGGTCAATTGTGAGTAGATAATCACCAAAAACGCCACGATAAACGCTACGTTGCTAATGTTTCGCATAATGACCCACGCCAGATAAATTCCACTGTTTTGGTTAGTTGTTTCTAATGGCTTAGTTTTTAAGAATTGCTGAAGCGCGCTGTACATATAATCTATACCATCAGCCAGCCAGTTGGAAACTGGACAGATAAACCAACCTATTCCCTGCACATCACAGGAGGTGCTGGTTGAATTCTCTGAGGGAGGGTCAATTGAAATAGTTGAGGTGTCGGTTTGATTATAAGTATCTGGCGGTGTAAAAGAATAAACCGCATAGGTTGCGGAACTTAGTGAAGATATTTCACCTGATGGGAAGTAAATAACTTTAACTTCTTTTTTATTTTTATCTTCATTGATATAAACAAGCGAATTATCAGGTAAATTAAACTTCTTGACTTTGTTGTCATCTGTTAACCTGGTATATTTTTTATTAGAATAGGTTAAATCATGACCATCCCATTTTGCATCTGCGGCATAAACAGAGGTTGAGTGTGTTAAGGTATTAAGAAAAATACCCACCAGCATCCCTGCTATCAGCAACATAAACCACTGCAACCACTTATTAAGAAGCTGCCTGTACGAAATTAACCACTCCATTCATGGTTATATTAGCATTTTTGATGGAAAAAGTCAAGAGAAGGGGTCAAGAGCCAACTTTACGGAATGTGCTATCCAATTTTCCGTTTATATTCTTTGCAGTATTTGGGTTCAATCTAGCCTTAAGGGCCATACTTTTAATATTCGATATGGCACTTGTGGCATTTTTGTTGGTTTTTTTATCCTCCGCCTTCATAGATGCGTCAACTAACCATTCAGTACCCGCTGCATTTTGCACAAGATGTTCTGCTTGTAAATTGCCACCTGCAGCGTTATCTATAGCCATATTCTTTAGATCAGTCATATTTCCAACTTTATCTTCGAGGATATCATTCCCGAATTTGTTTCCTATGATATTATTATCCTTCTTTGCGTATGCGGCTTTAATTGCACGTTGCTTTATAGAGGTGTCTGCACCTTTTAGGCTACTCAGCACCTCCATACGTTCTTCAAAACTACCATTAGCCATAGTATGGTCTATTGCGGCTGCATACATACTTCGTGAGGCTTTTTTGCCCGGAGAGATTTCACCCGTTCTAGCAATATTAGCTATTCCACTTGACGTCATACCTTGCAGCATTGTGGATGCATTTTCGACGTCGCTTTCGAATGCTTTAGCTACAGTTGCGCGGGCGCGTGCTCCACCTTTATCCCACCCCATGAATTGACCAAATTTACTATTGTCTATCCTTGAACGTCTATCACTTGCTCGCATACTTGCGCGTTTTCTATCTATGAAATCAGAATATTTTCTTTTCGTATCACCAATAACAGAATTGTCAACACGTCCTTTTGCTGTACTTTTTACATTTCCGGCGAATCGACCATGTGCATTAGCACTCATTTTCCCTATCTTTGCGCCAATACTACCTAGTGAACTTAAGGAGCTTTGCAATACAAAAGGCGTAGCAATTAGCGGCATAGTGGCGGCTGCTAAAGCAACTAGCTGCATGGTTTCATCTGGATTATTCGGATCAACTGTTGCACTTGACGCCAATACTGCACCAGCTAATTTTCCTGCCCCGTACAACAAAGATATTATAGGAAATACTAATAGCAGTCCCCGGAACATTTTCATCCATTTTTTAAATAAGTCTTCTGTATTTGGCAATAGCCACGCCGCGAAGGCTATAGGAGACATGGATATTAATAGT
>CALHQU010000031.1 GCA_938038145.1 uncultured Candidatus Saccharibacteria bacterium | reverse complement strand
AAATTAGTTTTCTATGAAGCTGTCCTTAATAGGGCAGTTTTATGTAGGTTATTTAACGGATATATTTTATGAAAAAAACTTTCAAATATTACGACATTATTTTAGCTGTATTTGCTGCTATATTATTAATCTCTAATTTAGCAGGGACTAAATTAATTGCTTTTGGTCCGATTATTACAGATGGCGGAGCTATTTTATTCCCAATATCTTATATTCTTGGCGATGTTTTAACTGAGATTTATGGCTATAAATATGCTCGACGAGCGATTTGGGTGGGGCTAGGTGTTATGCTTTTGGCAGTGCTGTGCTTTACAATTGTGCGTTATATGCCGCCAGCGCCGGAGTATGCGGATCAGGCTGCGTATGAAGCGGTTTTAGGATTCTTCCCGAGGATTGTTGCAGCTAGCTTAGCCGCATTTTTGACTGGATCATTTTTAAATTCGTTTGTATTGGCTAAATTGAAAATTAAAACTAAGGGCAAAAAACTATGGTTACGATTAATTGGATCGACAGTCGTTGGTGAATTATGTGATACTGTAGTATTCGCCTTTGTCGCGTTTGGTGGAATACTTCAGGGAATGAACATGGTGACGTATATTCTGATTGGCTGGATATTTAAGACTGTAGTGGAGATTGTTTTCTTGCCTATTACATATCGCGTAATAGATAAGATGAAACAGGTCGAAAAAGTTGATGCTTATGACGATAAGACCAACTTTACGCCGTTTAGTGTTGACTTGAAATAGTCTGGCTGATCTTTAAAGCATTTTTACAGAACGCTTATTTATAGTGGTTTGCATGAGAGCAATAACCACACCCCAACCATTAGCTAGGTCGCGACTTATTACGTCCGATTCTAGTCCATCGCCGTTTCGGGCGATAGTTAATCCATTTGTCGACATAGTCGTGCCGGTGCTGAACGAGGAAAAGATTCTTCAAAGTAGCATTGAAACGCTTGACGAATACATGATGGAAAATTTGCCATATCGCTATCAAATAACGATCGCGGATAATGGCAGTCAAGATAACACATTAAAAATCGCAAAAAGCTTGGCACAAAACCATCAATCAGTTCGTGTCGTGCGGTTGGCTGAACGCGGTCGCGGGCGAGCGTTAAAGCAGGTTTGGCAAAGCAGTCAGGCGGATATTTTGACGTATATGGATGTCGATTTGTCCACCAGCTTAGATGATTTTTTGCCGATGATTCAGCCGCTTGTGGTGGGCGAAGCTGGCGTGGGGATCGGTTCTCGATTGACGAAAAAATCAAAGACCAGCCGCGGTTTTAAGCGGGAGTTTATTTCACGGTGTTATAACAAGATTATCAAATTGACGTCGCGCACCAAATTTAGCGATGCGCAGTGCGGATTTAAGGCAATTCGTCGCGACGTGGCGAAGAGATTTTTGCCAAAAATTAAGGACAATGAATGGTTCTTCGACACGGAGCTTTTGATTAAAACGGAGCGCGCGGGCGTGCCGATTCACGAGCAGCCCGTTACTTGGATTGAAGATACTGATAGTCGCGTGAAGATTGTGAAAACTGCGGTCGATGACTTAAAAGGACTGCATCGAGTTAATAAAGAATTGGACAATCGTTCGTGGTTTGAGAAAATGGCGCTTCCGATTCTGCTGATTGCGACGGGCGCGTTGTATTTGTTTGGCGCGATGCATAATGGCATGGCGAACAGTTATTACGCGGCGGCGGTGCAGGCAGCAAGCCAAAATTGGACGGCGTGGCTGTTTGGCAGTTTGGATGCGGCGAATTATGTTTCAATCGACAAGCCTCCGCTGGCTACGATGATAATGGGGCTTAGTGCTCGACTGTTTGGATTTTCCAGCTTTTCAATGCTACTACCAAGCGTATTAGCGGGCGTTGGTTCGGTTTGGTTGTTATATTCGGCGGTGAAACGACAATTCGGCTTTAATAGCGCGATAATCTCCGCAGTCACATTGATGTTAACTCCTGTTGCAGCGTTGATGTTTGGATTTAATAATCCAGATGCTATTTTGACATTTATGCTCACCGCCAGCGGTTACGCATTTCTCAGGTCATTAGAAGGTAGGCGTCCGCTTTTATGGCTTGGTCTGGCGGGGCTGTTTACGAGATTAGCGTTTAACACGAAAATGCTTCAGGGCTTGATGGTTTTGCCCGCGATGGTAATTGTCTATCTGGCGTTCGCTAAGCCGCCAATTGTTACGCGATTTCTACATTTGATGTTTGCTGGCGTGATTACGACGGTATCGACTTTATGGTGGAGCGTGCTTGTTTGGCTGACCCCGTCTGGCAATCGACCGTGGGTTGGCAGTACGAACGATAATAGTATTTGGAGTTTGATTTTTGGCTATAACGGATTTGGTCGGCTATTAGGAAACCGCGGTGGCGGAAGTGGCGGAACTCCTCCGAGTGGTGGAATGGCAATAGCAAGCCCTGGTGGAATGGGCGGCGGCGGTCACGGTCCTGGAGGTACTGGATTTGGTGGACAAACGGGAATATTTAGGATATTCAATAATGATTTCGGACCGAATATCGCATGGTTACTAATTTTAGCATTAGCGAGCGGTGGACTACTCTTGTGGATTTTACGCAAAACTCCGCGGACTAATCGCGGACGAGCGGCAGTGATATTCTGGATACTTTGGCTGATCATTCACATCGTAATATTTAGTATGACTAGCGGCGTGATTCATCCGTACTACGTGGTGGTTATGGCACCGGCTATCGCGGCTCTGGTTGGGATTGGCGTGCCGTTTCTGTGGGGTGCGTATGTCAGACGAAAGTCGTATGCCTGGGTTTTACCGATGACAATTGGCGTAACGGTGGTGATTGCGATGATTATCCTTAGTTACGCTGGTACAATGACTTGGCTGATGTGGATGGTTGGTATTCTGGGGGCTGTCGGTATGATTGGGCTATTGGTCAATCTATATACACCGAAACGTTGGCTTCATAACTTGGCAATTATCACTTCTGTGGCTGCGTGTATGACCACTCCAGTTGTCTACACGCTGTCGACCGCCAATGTTACTCATACAGGCAGCATTCCGACGGCTGGTCCGAACTCAACAGCGATGCAGGGAAGTAATAATGAAAAATCTCAGGCAGATAGCGCGTTGGTTCAGTATCTTTTACAAAACCAAAATGGTGCGACTTGGTTGGTGGCGGTGGATAGCGCTAATGAATCGGCGGCAATCCAGCTAACTAGCGGTCAACCAGTTATGGCAATTGGCGGCTTTAACGGTAGTGATACGCCACTCACGCTTGAACAATTTAAGCAACTGGTGGCGGACGGCAAATTGAAATATTACGCCGCTAGCTCGCACGGTCATGGCGGCGGTCCAAATGGCGGAAATAGCGAAATCACAAATTGGATTAAGAAAAGAGGTAAAGTCGTTAATTATGGAGGTAGTGATGTAACATTATACGAACTGTCTGCATAGAAAATTTAACTAAAGGAGAAGTATTATGAAAAGATTAGACCAAGAATCTCAAACAACACCAGAAAATATCTTTAACAATTAGGAAAGCACTTCGAACGAAAAACGCTCAATTAGCGTCGGCGCGGCAATGGGAATAGCAATTGGCGGCGTGGTTTTGTGCGGACTGGGATTTGTTGCGGGTATGCAAGTTGGCGGCTCGAGCGGAAGCCAAATGGGCGGGCAAGCTGGCGGTCCTCCAGGAATGAGCCAATCTCAAGGCGGTCCTGGCGGATCTAGGCAACAATCTGGCGGAAATAGCAGCACGTCTCAATCTCAATCTGATCAATCAGGACAATCGGGCTCGTCTTCAGCTGGACAAACTCCGTCAGCTCAAAATAACACAACTAACACGCCGCCATCAGACGCTTCACAGTCTGGCGTAGCACCGCAACCAACTTCTCAATCCTCTCGACAATAAAAACCTAGTTCTCAATAAAAAATTACCACCTCATCACGGGGTGGTAATTTTATGTAGCCATAGGTTAGCGTAGAATGAATAGTCCCGCAGCAACTAATGCTAGGGTGGCGATAACACCTAAGAGGGCATTAAATCCTGTGTTCGCGAGTAGACCACTTACAGCATTTTGAGGCTTATTAGCTGGATTGTGGGCGGCAGCTGATGGACTAGCAGGCTGTGGCTGTGCTGTCCTAGGGATTGCTGATGTGTCAATAGCCAGAGTACCGCTAAATGTAGCTGAAATTGTTCCGATTGTTGCACTTCTTGTCCAAAGAGTATTCAGGATAGAAGATGCTCCATTGGCTGGCAGTGACAGTAGCTGAATATTTCCAGGAGTTGCCGTACTGTTAATAACGTCTGCTGAGTTGTTTATGGAAACTACGCTTCCTGTTAAATCTTTCAATGGTGAAGCAAAAGATTTGTCGTTAGGTTTAATACTAGGCTGTTGATCTTCAAGATTTAATGAAGTTAGGGAAGTCAATCCAGCTAGTGGGCTTATATCTGTAATCTTGTTCTCTTTAAGCGACAGAGTTTTTAGGGAAGTTAGTCCAGCTAACGGGCTTAGGTTTGAGATTGAGTTGTGATTTAACGACAAATTCTTAATGTTTTTGGCGGCTTCTATTCCAGCTAGGTTGGTAATATTTGAGTTGTCCAAGTTAAGATCTGTCAATTTTTCCAACTCTACATCAGTAATTTTTTGATTTGCTGCACGAGTTGTACCAAGTTTTTCTCCCAGTTTTTCATTGAGTAGCTTGCGTAGTTCCGTGTCTTTGACTTCAACCTCTTTGGGTTTTCGCATCTCGTATACGCGGACGTAGTCGACTGACATAGTTGCCGGGAAGCCCTCTCCATTTGCAGCTCCTACTGAGTTGATAGGATCATCCCACGGAGCGTCAATGTAGTTACCGCCAATGGCTAAGTTAAGTCGTAAGAAGAAATCCTGATCAAAGGGTCCATTAGGGCTTCCTGTGGAGTTTGAATTCTTAAATTCGGTAATTGTATGATGTAGCTCTCCGTCAATGAAGTATTCAAGTTTTCCTTCAGTCCATTTTACGCCGTACGTGTGCCACTCTGTAGTGTCATTAGTGCCGAACTTACTTGATGGAATAACTCCTTGGCGATTTCTGTGACTTCCAGTTTGACCGGTTGGCGTATTCTTATCTCGCCAGTGTGCGTCAGAAGCAGCGAATTGGCGATTAGAGCCTTTTGCCTCTACAATGTCGATCTCGCCCCAATCAGGCCAACCAGGACCGTACGGAGAGTTATTAGGACTCATCCAAAAACCAGGCCAGGTACTCTTATTCTTTGGCATTTTTATGCGAGCTTCGATGTATCCATATTTAAAATATGCCTTATTTTTCGTCTGTACGAATCCGGAAGTGAAGTTGCCAGTTTTAGTGTTACCACCAGTACAGGTTGCTCCTGGTTTGTATAGTCCAATTAGATTTAAGCTACCACCACTGACATTGATGTTTTCATCTGATCTCGTGTAGCAGTTTCGAACTTGTTGGTTCTCATCTTTCCATCCGCCATTAAGAGCTGTCCATTTGGTCCCATCTAACGAATTTCCGTCAAACTCATCACGCCAAACAGGTTCTGGATTCCAGTTCTCACTATCTGTTGGCGGATATGGACTTCCTGCACTTTTGGCATTATCTATAGGCATAGTAAACAACGCCCCACCAACAATAACACCGACAGTCATTATAATAGCTAATGTTTTAAGCTTTTTATTTAAAAAACGTTTTTTTATTAACATTTTTTGTTTTCTCCCAAATATTTTTTATCCATCGCTAGTGTAACAATAAGCGGAATAAAAGTAAAATTTATTATATAGTTATTTTAACAGCATGATTACAGAGATGTTGGTTACTGAAGCTTCGGCTGAAATAAAAAATTGCCACCCCATAATGAGATGACAATTTTTCTGTAAACGTTTAAGCTAATTAGCGATTAATCGTTAGGTTTACTGATTTTAGAGATTTGATGTTGGAAACCGCTCTTAGGTCGAAGACAGAGTTGTTCTTAAGAGATAAAGTCTTAAGGTTTTTAGCTGCTTCTAATCCTGTTAGATCGTGAATCTTATCTGCTTCTGACGCGTTGTCGGCTGCATCCAAGTTAAGGTCTGTCAATTTTTCTAACTCTACGTCAGCAATTTTTTGATCGTCTTTACGATTAGTACTAAGTACTGTTGACAATTTTTTATTAAGTTGGGTGCGCAAATTGTTATCTGGCACGTTTATTTCCTTAGCTGTTCGTCTTTCGTATACGCGGACGTAATCGATTGACATAGTTGCCGGGAATGACTTTGGATATTTAGCTAAGGCGTTGTAAGCGTTTGACCATTTACCGCCTTTACCATCAATGTAGTCACCGCCAATTGCTAAGTTAAGTCGTAGGAAGAATGGTTGATCAAACGGACCATAAGGTGTGTTTGCTGCGTTTGGCTGATTGAATCCGTTGACGGTGTGAAACTTTACGCCATCAATGTAATATTCCAATTTTCCTTCAGTCCATTTTACGCCGTAAGTGTGCCATTGAGTGGTGTCTTTAAATCCAGCTGGCAAATCCTTGCCTTGGGCGTGTTTCTTATTGTATTTTGAA
>CALHQU010000030.1 GCA_938038145.1 uncultured Candidatus Saccharibacteria bacterium | reverse complement strand
CATAGTTTTTCCAATTATAATTATGTGTGTGATGCCGTGGGTGATGAACATGGAGGTAAAGAATATTCTGGTTGATATAGTAGACAACGATCGTTCCACACTTTCGCAACAATTAGTACACGAAATAGAAGCAAGCAAATACTTCATCTTCCATGGGCAACAACCCACATACGCGGCAGCACTCAACAATATAGAACATTCCGAGGCTGATATAGTAATGGTAATCCCGCAACACTATAGTCGCGACATCACCTTAGGGCGCATGCCGCAAGTTCTCATTGCTGCTAACGCTGTTAATGGCACAAAAGGTTCAATGGGAGCAGCTTATCTTTCCCAAATTGTGTCTACCAATGCTTCACCTTCTGCTGCTGCCATACAATCTAAAATATCTACACTCTACCTCTGAGAAAATATTCAACTTTCCCTTGCAAAAATCACCGAAAACGCTTATACTAAAATTATGAAAATCTACCTCGGATCTGACCACCGCGGCTTTATGTTGAAGGAAAAAGTTTTTGCGTATTTGGTTAAAAATGGCTACGACGTACAAGATGTTGGTGGCGTAGAATTAAATCCTGATGACGATTTTCCGCAATTCGCTCAGGCGGCGGCGTTGAAGGTTATTGGTGATGATAGTAAAGATCCGCGTGCGATATTAATTTGCGGCGGTGGACAAGGAATGTGTATGGCGGCGAATCGCTTTAAGGGAATTCGTGCCAGTGTGATTTGGGATGCTTTCGAGGCAAAGATGACGCGCCAAGATAACGATTCAAATGTTTTATGTTTGCCAGCGCGAGTTTTGGAAGATAATGAATCGGCGTGGAAAGGAATTGTGGAAACGTGGCTGAACACTCCTTATGCGAATGCTCCACGATTTAACAGGCGTAATGCGCAGTTGGATGAATTGTCATGAGTAGCTCTGTAATCGCACCAGCAATTTTGGCAGAAAATGCCGAACAATACAAAGAGCAGGTTGATAAAATAACAGGTTTTGCTGAGCGTGTGCATATTGACATTTCTGATGGAGAATTTGCTCCGACGTTGACGGTTGGAATTCCTGAATTGTGGGCACCGGAAGGTTGGACTATTGATATTCATGCGATGGTTAATGATGTTGCTGAGTATATTCCGAAGTTGATTGCCTTAAGGCCGCATATGATTATTATTCACGCAGAGGCGACGGGGGATGTGAAGACTGCGCTTATGCAGATTCGCCAAGCTGGAATTATGGCAGGGCTGGCACTATTAAAGCCGACAGTGCCGCGAACGGTTGAGGAATTGATAAAAATAGCAGATCATGTGATGATTTTTAGCGGTGAACTGGGGCGATTTGGTGGAACTGCTAGTTTGATGCAACTAGAAAAAATACGACTTATTAAAGTTATTAATCCTAGTGTTGAAATCGGTTGGGACGGTGGAGTGGCGGTAGATAATGCGTATAGTTTGGTTCAGGGCGGCGTTAACGTTTTGAACGTTGGCGGCGTTATTCAGAAATCGTCAGATCCGCGCACTATTTTCTCCAGATTGCAACAGGAGATTAATAAAACGAGCGTGCTTTAATGAATGTCGACCAGATAGCGAAATTGAAGAAAATATCGCAACAATTACGAAAGTCTGTTATTCGCGAGCTATCCGAGGCTGGCTCAGGTCATTCGGCTGGCTGTTTGGGATTCGCTGACGTTATGGCGGTTTTGTATTTTCACGCCATGCAATTAGATCCCGAGAATCCTAATTGGGAAGATCGGGACATTTTCGTGATGGGTAACGGTCATTATGCGCCACTTTTATATGCCACGCTGGCGGAGCGAGGATTTTTTGACAAAAAAGAGCTGGTTAATTTGCGAAAATTTGGCTCCAAGCTTCAAGGCCATCCAGAACGCGGCAGCTTACCAGGAATTGAAACGACTAGCGGTCCTCTGGGCTGCGGTCTAAGTCAGGCGGCCGGCATGGCGTATTCATTGCAATATTTGGGTGGCAATTCTGAGCGATTTGTTTACTGCAGTTTGGGCGATGGCGAGCTTGACGAAGGGAATATTTGGGAAGCGGCGATGTTTGCGAAAAAATATAATCTGTCGAATTTAATTGCTATTGTTGATAGAAATAATATTCAGATTGGTGGCGATACGGAAAAGGTGATGCCGCTAGGTGATTTGGCGGACAAATGGCGAAGTTTTGGCTGGGATGCGCAGGAGATTGATGGGCATGATCATTCGGCGATAATTCGGGCGATTGATAAGGCAAAGAACTCTCGGCAGCCGAGCGTGATAATTGCCTATACGGTTCCTGGTCGTGGTGTTGATTTTATGGAATACGATTACCGTTGGCATGGAAAATCTCCAAACGTCGAGGAAGCGGAGCGGGCGCTTTCTCAATTGAGCGAAGGAGGCGGCGAATGAGTTTCTTAATGGAGAATTGGCAGAATTTGGAACTTGTGGCAATTCGGATGGGTTTTGGCGAAGGTTTGGTGGATATTGCGAAGAAAAATAATTTGGTGGTGGCGCTGAGTGCGGATTTAATGGAGAGCGTTGGATTTGGTAAGTTTTATGAGGAAATCGGGAAACCGCGGGCAATTGAAGTTGGTGTGGCGGAACAGAATTTGGTTACCGTGGCGTCTGGGCTGGCGGCTATGGGAAATATTCCGTTTGCAGCCAGTTATGCGGCATTTAGCCCGGGTCGCAACTGGGAGCAGATTCGCACGACGATTTGCTTGAACAATCAGCCGGTCAAGCTGATAGGTTCTCATACGGGACTTAATGTTGGTCCGGACGGTGCGACGCATCAAATGTTGGAAGATATTGCGCTGATGCGAAGCTTGCCTAATATGGTGGTTTTGGCGCCTGGTGATGCTAATGAAGCCAAGCTAATGGCGGCGGCAATGGCTGGAGATAAACGTCCGAATTATGTAAGATTGCCGAGAGAAAAAACGCCGCTATTCCTGAATCAATCTACTTTTGAGATTGGAAAAAGTTATACGTTGAGGCGCGGCAAAGATGTTGCTTTGTTTGGAACCGGCGTGATGACTTATCAATTGTTGTTGGCAGCGGAAAAGTTAGCAAGCGAATATGACATTCAGGCGGAAGTGATTCATTTTCCGACGATTAAGCCGCTGGACGAGGATGCGATACTTGACGCAGCTCAAAAATGCCAAGCTGTTATTACGGCGGAAGAAGGGCAGATCGCTGGTGGATTTGGCTCAAGCGTGGCAGAAGTTCTTAGTGAGAATTTGCCGGTAAAGATGAAGCGAATCGGTGTCAATGACACGTTTGGTGAGTCGGGCAAAATGTCTGAATTATGGAAAAAGCACGGTTTGGACGTTGATTCAATTACTCACAGTGTTGTTGATTTTCTCCAATGAAAAACCCGCCAGGAGCTACTGCCAAGATCTAATTAAAGACCTCAAAGCAAGTAGTTCTGGCGGGTGTGTGTTATCCACGGTCACCCTCGGAGTTGTCTTCGGGGTCGTAGGTGTGATAACTGCTGTGGCGTCTCATCCCGTAGATAAGTACGAGGAATGTGACACTCAACGCTAAGAACGTCAGTGCCTCTGGCAGCCCGTAGGCTACGTAAAAGTAGTCTAGTGTTGCCAACCATGCTATGTATAGTAGGACGATGGCAAATAAGAGTATTTTTCCTGCGAAGGCAGTTATCTTAACTACAGGGTGCATTTTTTTCTTCCTTTCTGAGAAGAAAATGCTCAAAGCTAAAGGGCTCTTTTGCCCCTCGACGAACTTTGAGCAAAAGTTATTTTATATTATCACCAAAACAACATGATGTCAATTCTCTTGGCATAGCGGGCGGTAATTGATATAATTACCATAAGTATTTTAGGGGGCAGTATGGGATTATCGATTTCAGAGATTCGGAAAAACACGACGCGGGCGCGTCATTTAATGCAGCGAACACGAGCGCAGCGTTTTGCGGTTGGGGCGTTTAATATTGACAATCAAGAGACGTTGATTGCGGTGGCACGCGCGGCACAAAAGCTTCAATCGCCAGTGTTGGTTGAGGTTTCCGACGCCGAAGTGAAAGCTATGGGTCTAGAGAACGTTCGCGATTTGGTGGACAATTATAAAGCTGAATACGGAATTGAAATGTACTTGAATTTGGATCACGGTCCGACAGTTGAGGGCTGTAAGCGAGCCATTGACGCTGGATATGAGTTTATCCATATTGACATTTCTCAGGCAAATCATAACGCTTCTGATGAGGAAATTATTGCGAAGACTCGTGAAGTTGTTGAATATGCCAAGTTTACTGGTGCGCTAGTGGAATCTGAACCGCATTATTTTGGCGGAAGTTCAAATGTTCATACGGAAGATATAAACTACGAGGAGATAAAAAAGACTTTCTCTACGCCAGAGGGTGCGCGTGCGTTTGTCGAGGCGACTGGAATTGACACTTTTGCGGCGGCGATTGGTAATTTGCATGGCAAATATCCAGTTCCGAAAGTGTTGGATTTGGACTTGTTGGCTGACATTCGTGAGGCGATTCATTGTCAGATTTCGTTACACGGTGGGTCTGGCACGCCACTGCATTATTTTGAGGATGCTGCGAAAATTGGCGTTTCTAAAATCAATATCAATTCTGATATGCGTTACGCTTTCCGAACGACTTTGGAGAAAACCTTGCGAGAAAATCCAAACGAGTACGCTATCGTTAAATTGATGCCGCCAGTTTATGCTGCCGTACAGGAAGTGGTGGAGTCAAAGATTAAGGCGTTTAATTCCGTCAGAAAGGCGGTGGTTTAATGGCGAAAATCATCACCGTTGGTGCGGCTATTCAAGACGTATTTTTAAGTCAATCAGACGCACTGACGCCAGTTTGTGAAAGTCCGGAACACTGTTTTGCGCGACTGGATTTGGGGGCGAAAGCCGACGTAAATCAGATTCATTTTTCGACTGGCGGTGGCGCTACAAACGCCGCGGTAACGTTTTCCAGGCAAGGGCATTATGCTAGTTTTATGGGTGCAATCGGTCATGATCCAGCGGGGCAGGCGGTAATTGCGGATTTGGACAAGGAAAATATTGACACGCATTTGGTGCGATATTCGCCAAAATATAGCACGGGATATTCAGTTTTACTATTAGCCTCAAATGGCGAGCGGACAATTTTAACATACCGCGGCGCTTCGACGCATTATCATGAGGCGGATTTTGATTTGTCTGAAGAGGATGCGGATTGGCTATATGTTTCAACATTGGCGGGAAATATGTCAATGCTTCATAAATTATTCCAGCAAGCCAAGCGTCGCGATATGAAAATTTGCTTTAATCCCGGAAAGAAAGAGCTGGCGCAAAAGGATAAATTGCTGGGGTTATTGTCTGATGTTGACGTCTTGACGCTTAATAAAGAGGAAATGCAGCAATTGGTGTCCGGCGAGGATTTGGAAACTTTGGTTCGGCGAGGATTAAGATTGGTGCCAGTTGTTTTGGTGACGGACGGCGTAAATGGTTCAATTGCAAGCGACGGAAAAACTATTGTGCGAGCGCTGATGTACGACGACAGGCCGTCAATTGACAGAACTGGTGCGGGCGACGCTTTCGCTTCAGGATTTTTGAGCGAGTGGGCGCGAAGTAGTAATTTGAAAAACTCTGTAATTATGGGCAGTGCGAATGCCAGCTCGGTCGTTATGAAGATTGGTGCAAAAGCAGGTATTTTATATGCTGGCACAGTGCTTCATGCTATGCCAATTCAAGAAAGGGAATTATAATGGCGCAAAATTTGGGAAAATTGTTGGGCGGTGACGCGAAAAAGCGTCAAGCATTAACTGAGCTTAGGCAGATGACTAGGGATGATAGCGATGTGCGCTTGATTGCGGAAATATTAGCCAGGGCACATTCAATTATTCGCTCTTTGGGCCTTGATCCATCAAACGCTACGGCAGAAGAAATTTATCAATCACTAATGGCTATTGCACCGAAAGTGGACAAATGGGCGCCGTTTAAGGCTTCTGAATGGGTGCTTTTGGACGTTGATGGGCAAGTGATTTCGTTTAATCCAATTGACATTATAAATAACTATCACTGCCAGTTGCCCCTGGGAAAGCAGCAAACAACGTATGGCAAGCGAGGTCTGGGATTTGAGATTACGCGCCGATATAAAAACCACCCGCGCACGTACAATCCAGCCGTAGAGCGAGTGGTTTGTCAGGGTGGAATTTGTTGGATTGAGCCGAAACCTAAGAAATAATTATCGGTCGCAACAAGTTCGCTGATTTTTAATTAAATTAACCACCTCTGGAATATCTTCGGTAA
>CALHQU010000029.1 GCA_938038145.1 uncultured Candidatus Saccharibacteria bacterium | reverse complement strand
CTCTCTTCTGCTAATAAATATAAATGGGTAGCTACATTGTGTCAAATAGCGCAATTTATAACCTGCCCGCCCTCTAAAGGTTACCCTTGCGCATCCTTTTGACCGCACGCCACAATTAAAGTAAAATTTATAGTATGCCTCATATACATAACCAGCCTGGCCAGCACGATATATGCGTTAGCGGATATATTGTGAAAATAACAGAGGGTGCTGAACCTCGGATTATTTTACATAAGCACCGCAAGCTAAACAGGTTATTGCAGTTTGGTGGGCATGTCGAGCTGGACGAGACACCGTGGCAAGCGGTCTTACGGGAAATAGCCGAAGAATCTGGCTACGACAAAAACCAGCTGAGGTTATTGCAGCCGCATTACAATAGACTTGCTTCATTGCCTGGAGTGAAACTGCATCCTCAACCGATTGCGATTCACACATATCCTGCTGGTGGCGGGCATTATCACACGGACATAAGTTATGCGTTTATTACTTCGGAAAATCCGATACATGATATAGCTAGCGGCGAATCCAACAACATCAACCTCTTTAACTTGAGAGATTTAAAGAAGCTTACATCAGAACAAATATACGACAACGCCAAAACCATCGCTATGTATACTTTGACCACAGTGGTTGAGGAATGGGACGAGGTGGATTTGTTACTTTATAAACTCTAAGTCACCCCTAGCTATAAAGCCATACAGATCGTCAACTAGACCATCTACGTACGGTTTGTAGTATGTGTCTATACGAAAAGTTGAAGAATATTGAGGATTGAAGCATACTGCTTCACAAATTAAAAAAACACCTTCATATAGATGTTTTTTAATAAGTTAACTATTCTTGGTGACCCCACCGGGAATCGAACCCGGGTTGCCAGGATGAGAACCTGGTGTCCTAACCGCTAGACGATAGGGCCGTAACTCCACGGATTATACCACGAGAAGGGGAGGCTTGTCTACTTTTCCGCATCCATACAACCTCTACGTCATATTTATCACTTGAGATTTTTCTGAAAATTCGCCATAATAAAAGCATGAAAAAGGGCGGGATTTACTTTAAGCCTCACGCAATTTCCAGATTTTGGCTAAGGAGATTGTGTGAAGTGGCGCTACTGAGTTGTTTCACAATCATTCTTTTATATGCATGGGCGCGATTTATACCGACCGGTTATCAATTACCAATCGGATTATCAGTCTCAGATTTGGCGGCTGGCGTAGCAGGAATCGGTAGCTTAATTGTGCTGATTTTATGTTTTTGGCTTCCCAGAAAACACGAAACTGAAATCGGAATTTTCGTATATTTGTTAACCGTCGCTGTCGCCGTAACCACCATAATCACCAGCGGCGGAGTCGTTTCACCATTCCTAGTTATGTGGATTATCGTGGCAATTTTTGCAGGATTTTTCGGCGCAATAATCTTAGGAATGATGGGACTTTTGGTTATTTTGCAGATTATAGCCACCAGCGTTCAACAGGGAATAAACATACAATTCATCATCGGCTACCTATTCTTCGGATTTTTACCTTTGATTTTCAGCCTCGTTCTATGGATTCGCCGCCAAAAAACTGATGACAATACGTCCAGCTTGGAGAATAAACTTTCCGCGGTTGAGAGCAAATCTGACGTAGTGATTAATGCCATCGACGACGGTGTTCTGGCGATCTCCAAAGACGGCAACATCGAACTGATAAACCCATCCGCCCAACAAATCATCGGCTGGGACCAAGGCGACGCGCTCGGACTTAACTGGAAAAGCGTCTTAAAACTCGTCACCTCAGACGGAAAGGACGTAGAAGACCTCGAGAATCCAATAGCCCAATCTCTATCAAAAAACCAGCCAACGCACAACGATAAATTATTCCTATTGACCAGCTCCGAAAAACGCATTTTAGTGTCAATTGTCAGCTCTCCAGTCGGCACGGACGGTGAAGGAATCATCGTAGTTTTCCGCGACATCACCAAAGAAAAAGCCGAGGAACGCGAGCAAGCCGAGTTCATCTCCACCGCCAGCCACGAGATGCGCACGCCAGTTGCATCAATTGAGGGCTATTTGGGTCTGGCGTTAAATCCAGCCACCGCACATATTGACGAAAAGGCGCGAGATTTCATTACCAAAGCCCACGAATCGGCGCAACATCTGGGACGGTTATTCCAAGATCTCCTCGACATTAGCAAAGTCGAAGACGGGCGAATGAAAAATAACCCGAAGATCATCAACGTAAACGAATTTTTGAAGGATATTTTTGATGGTTTGGCGACAAAAGCTGATGAAAAACAGCTCAATTACATCTTTATGCCAGACATAATTGATGAAGGTAAGGAGAAGTCATTGCAGCCGATTTTTTATGCCAATATTGACCCCGACCATTTTCGGGAAGTCGTCAGTAATTTAATTGAGAATGCCATCAAGTATACGCCGTCGGGCGAAGTTGTCGTCAATGTTACCGGCGACGATAAACAGATTTCTGTGAGCGTGAAAGATAGCGGCATTGGCATTCCAGCCGAAGATATTCCGCATTTATTCCAGAAATTTTATCGAGTGGATAATTCTGACACGCGAGAAATTGGCGGAACTGGCTTGGGGTTATATTTGAGCCGTCGCTTAGCTGAGGCGATGTCTGGAAATTTGCGAGTTGAAAGCAAATATAAAGAGGGGAGTACTTTCTATTTGGAAATTCCTCGCATGAATAGTTCGGAAGCCAAGCAGCGACTAGAATCTGCGGAAATTGAAGGTTCTAAAGATTCAACTCCAGATTCTCTGGCTTCAGAAAAAATTGAAATTGCCACAGAAGAAAAAACAGAAGATGTCGCAACTGAAAATAATAGCGAGATTGTCAATCCAAGTCCAGTCGCAACTGCAACTGTTGAGAACTCAACCCCAGCCGTACCAACAACTCCAGCAATCCAGCCAGAAGCTACACAGCCAACCAGAAGCTCCTCCGAGCCGACATTGGCTGAAATTGAGGAAGAATTGCGAAGAAAACGCCAGCAACTGTCAATTCCTGGTCGCGAATAATAGCCATAAGAACTATGGATTTTTTGTCAAAACTTCAGTATAGTATAAATATATGACAAAAATTTTATTGGTTGAGGACGACAAAAGCTTACGCGAAATTTACGGTGTACGACTTTTGGCGGAGGGCTACGATATCGTTTCGGCGGGCGACGGAGAAGAAGCTCTAGCCATGGCAATTAAAGAACGTCCGCGATTAATCTTAAGCGACGTGATGATGCCGAAAATCTCTGGCTTTGATATGCTGGACATTTTACGCTCAACGACAGAAACAAAAGACGTTAAAGTTATTATTATGACCGCGCTGTCCTCAGAGGACCAGAGAAAGCGTGGCGAGCAACTTGGCGCTGATAAATACTTGGTGAAGTCTCAGGTGGGAATAGAGGATGTTGTGAGGGCAGTTCACGAAACCTTGGGAGATCTTCCAGGAGTCGGCACAAATCCAGTGCCAGTTTCACAACCAGCTCATACATATGAGCCAGTCGTTCCAACACCTCAGCCAGCTCCAGCAGCGCCGCAGCCAATTACTAGACCTGATATTTCTTCATTGTCACCACAACCAGCCGCCCCCGCTGCAACACCAACAGCTTCTGTAGTAAATCCGCTCATACAACAACATCCGCAACAAGCATTTGCTCCAGCACCACAGCCGCTATCTCAACCAGCGCAAGTTCCAGCACCGCAACCAATTCCGATGCCTCAGCCCCAGCCAACAACTCTACCACAGCCCATGGCACCATTCTCATCGCCCGCACCACGACCATCAGGGCTTGGTGATCGTGTGATTCAACCTTTGCCAGCTGATGATTCCCAGAATTCTGTAGATATTTCCAAGCTTATGGCAGAAGAATTGGACAATACACAGAATATTTCTCAACCAACTCCAGAGCCTCAACCAGCGCAAGTTCCAGCACCTCAGCCAATTCCGACACCTCAACCAACACCAAATCCTATTGAGCAAGCTAACGTAATACCTCCCGTCCAAGCACAACCTCAAGAGCAAAACATTCCGCATCAACCATCAGAAACTCCTCAGCCGACGCAATTTCCACCGATAAATCCGCAACAATGATAAACCCAGACACAAAGCAAGAATCTTGGCGCCTCAATAAATTCGTGGCGCTGTGCTTGGGTATTTCTCGCCGAAAAGCCGACGAATTGATAGAAAAAGGGAAGATTACTATTGACGGTCAGCCCGCCAGATTGGGTCAACAAATTTCTGACGCAAATAAAATTTCCTACAACGGCAAATTGCTAGAATTACAATCCAAACAGCTCATTATCCTACACAAGCCAACTGGATATCTTTGTTCGCGCGCTTCTCAGGGCGGCGTTCCGACAATCTACAAATTGCTACCAAAAAACCTTCACCACTTAAAACCCGTTGGTCGCCTGGACAAAGACAGCTCTGGGCTGATTCTAATGACGAACGACGGCGATTTTGCTCACAGCATGACACATCCGTCGTTTTACAAGATCAAGCGATATCTCGTTACAATCGACAAACCATTACAACCTCTACATCGCCAAATGATCAATGATTTTGGCGTGCAGCTTCCTGACGGACGCAGTCAATTGACGCTAGAAAGACAACACGAAGGTGATGATTGTCGTTGGATAGTGGAAATGAGTGAGGGAAGGAATCGTCAAATTCGGCGAACTTTCGATGCGTTAGGCTACACTGTTAAAAAACTCCATAGAACAAACTTTAGCAATTATTCGCTCGGCGACCTCAAGAGAGGCGAATGGCGAGAAGAGAAATTCACGAATTCATAATCTACTCCGCGGCTCTTTACATTTTACGATAAATATTGTAATATAGCTTTTATGTTAAATTTGACAGAAAGTATAATTGTAAAATGGAAACACTAAACACACGTGATAAATTAGAATTGTCAAGGAAATTAGCCAGAATATCCCTAAACGGAATATGCGCAGATCTTAAAGCTGATACTGAGTATGGACATGACAAGATAACCGAAGTATATTCAGGAAAAAAGAGAGAACTCCCCATAGACATCACCGAGAAGCAAATATCAGATTATGCAAAATTAGTTGTTAAGCTAGAAGAAATAGCAGAATCTCTAGATCTGGAAACTTTACCCACAATAGACGGCAGTAATTACTATCTGCTTGACCTAGAAAAAGGCGGTGGCGTAATCATATCCAAAAAACAGACAGAAGGTTCTCGTGTATATATCGCAGACAAACTAGTATTTAAAACAGACGGAACTGTTAACACAGAATATCTCCAGCTTCGACCGTTTAATAAAGACGGTCAGATTGCTCCATTAGATTATACAAAGATAGCACGCTCATGCAGTAATCGTATCAATTATCATCACAATAATCCCAAAGGAGTTATAGCTGTTGCATTTAATAAAAATAGAAGAGACCTCCAATACAATAGTCGAAATAGCTAAAAAATGATATAATTCATAATCATGTCTAAATTACCAACAGTCGCCATCATCGGGCAAGCCAACGTCGGCAAAAGCTCATTATTCAATCGCTTGACGCGCTCTCGCACGGCCATAGTCGCCAGGGAAGCTGGCACGACACGCGACAATGTCGTTGGTAAAGTTTCGTACAAACGACGCAACGTAGATTCTGCGCCGTCAGATAACTATTCGCAATTTTGGCTCATCGACACGGCTGGACTGAAGACTGCCGAAGACGAATTTGAGGCGACCATTCAGGACCAAATCGCTGACGCCTCCGCCGCCGCCGACGTAATCCTCGTAACCGTCGACTCTACCGCATATCCTTCTGATGCCGATCGACAATTAGCCAAAAAAGCCCTAAAAAGCGGCAAGCCAGTCATTTTAATCGCCAATAAAGCAGACTTAAAAGGTTCTCTTCCTATCGACGAATTCAAGCGACTCGGCATTAAAAACATCATAAAAACTTCCGCCGAACACAGCATTGGCATTTCGGAGCTTCTTGATAGCATCGCCGAACTTATTCCGCCAGCCACCGAAATCGCGCCTGATGACATTATTCGCGTCGCGCTGATTGGTCGACCAAACGTCGGCAAAAGTAATCTGTTCAATACTTTGGCGGGCAAGCAGCAAGCCATCGTCGCCAACGTCGCCGGCACAACTCGCGATGTAAACCGCGTTCAAGTTCGTTATCACGGTCAGACGATTGAGCTGCTCGACACCGCTGGAATTCGCCGCCAAGGAAAGCAAGAAACGGGAATTGAAAAGTTCTCAGTTCTTCGCACCATGCAAGCGATCAACGAAGCCGACGTCTGTCTGCTTCTTATGGACGTCAATGAGCTTAACGTTCAATTGGATCAGCGCCTAGCTGGAATTATTGACGAGGCGGGCAAGGGGCTTGTTCTGGTCGTCAGCAAATGGGACTCCGTCGAGGGGAAAGACGCTTACACACACGATGAAATCGCGCCACAAATCAGCTATAACTTCAAGTTCACGCCGTACGCGCCGTTAATATTCACCTCTTCCGCCACTGGGCAGAATGTCGCTAAGTTATTCGACCTAGCGCTTGATATCTATAAGCGTCGTCGCCAAGAATGCAAAACTCGCGCCTTAAACGACATTTTGCAGAAAGCCATCGCCGCACATCCGCCAGCTGGCCTGAAAAACTCACATCCGAAACTGCGCTACATTGTCCAGACGGACGTTGCTCCGCCATGGTTTGTTATATATGGCAGCAATCTGAAATTTGTCCACTGGAGCTACAAACGTTATCTGGAGCGAACTTTACGTGAAGCTTTCAATTTTGCAGGAACGCCAATTAAAATGTCTTTCCGCGATGAAAAGCAATTAAAAGCCAATCGTGAACGCGTTGCGCGCGGTCTGGCGCCAGTCACCAAAGCCTACAAGCAGGCCAAAAACGCCGAAAAACTCGCTTAATCCTATTTTTACGCCAATCTCTCTTGACTTAAATATTATCGCGTGATATAAATAACATTGGCTTTTGTTGACGAGTTGAGATTTATTCCTTGTCCGAAAGCGAACCTTGACAAGCAGATGTAAGATATAAGATATAAGACGAAACTTAAGCATGAAGCGAGGTTTTGGTTGTTGATAGAAGATGTAATTGACAATTGAAATCTCGTTTCATGCTCAAATTAGGTAGCAGCATGGTCTTTGTCGAAAGGCAAAGATGGCGACAGTCGCCGCGAGAGATAAGAAAGGGCCAGAAAATGGCATTTCGTCGCACCCAGTATTATGATATCTTCCGCAAGAAGGCTGTCACCGTCCACGTTGAGAACGTTACTATTGAGTGGCTCAAGGATGATGACGTTATCAAGATTTATTTCCCAAAGTCAACCCATCCCGAATTCGGGAAAATAGGAAACGAATTCCACTTTTGGACTTCAAAAGTTAGCTCCTGGACTTCAAGAACTAACTTCGGGGCTTCAAAAATTAACTACTGGGCTTCAAAAACTAAGGTAGTTATTATCCCCAACGTCACATCAGAGGACGACACCCCTCAGCTCCAAAAGGCTGATAATGGCCAGACTGTATTCACGATGCATATCGGCGCCTCCACACTGGACGGAGTCAGCAGCTTCACACTGAAAGTAAACAACTTTGCTGCCAGGTTTAATACTTTTACGATGTGTGCTGGTGGCCTCAACTGGCTCTTCGACTATGAAGAATGTGATGAGGGAGCGACTGTCATTGTTATGCCCTACAGCACGAGGATCCAATTGATAAATCTCCGAGAAGGAGATCGCTTTCCATTCCCCGGCGCGAATAACTTTGTCTACGAGGTAGGCGTGGTATCCCTTAGCCTCCTTCGTCGCGAGGGGCGAGTAGAAGTTATGGTTTATGATTACGAGAATGGCCTCCATGCATACCATAACTACTCTGTTTTTGGACATCCCAATTCATGGTTCGTGCCTTCAATCCCGCCACGTTCTCAACTCTAGCCTTCTGATTTTTCTTCCCGTTAGTTCCTAACGGGAAGTTATCAGGAGCAACATAGTGACAAGCAGACGTTAATATAGGGCTGATGTCACGCCAGGCATCTAATCTTATATCTTCATCTGCTTGCGCTATTCCTTGAAATTATTAAGTCCCAACTGGGGCTGTTTTTTATTATATTGACTTTTTTATTCATGTGTGATATAAATAATGCTAGCTTCGCCCGAAGCTCGTCTTCAGGGCAAGTTGCCCTTTAGTCGTAAAAAACCGATCACATCACCGAAGGGGTGATAACATGAACAAGCAAGTAAACCGTGTGACAAATGCCATTGCAGACGACATCAGGTCACACGAACGCAGCCAAAAAATTTACTCATTATGTTTTTTGGCAGTTCTGCTACTTCCGCTGCTGCTTGTCTTCGTCTCCTATGTCTTAGGAGCTCACCAGCTCCCGTCGCTAGCGGAGCTGGTGCCGTCGAAGCTGTCGATGCTATCGATCGTTGGTTACGTGTCTACTGTCACGCTTGTATACACGATCCTCTTCCTTAACAAGAGGATGACTGTATGCCTTAAGGTATACAGCGTCACAATCGACGAACTTCTAGATGAATGTGTCGAGCTTCAGGAGAAGCTCGATGAATCCGAGCGCAGGAGGAAGGAGGCCGAGGCTCTCGCCAAGGCCTACGAGAAAATGCTCTCCAAAGAGCAGCGAGACATCGCAGAAGCTCTAGCGATTAACGCCGCAAACCGCTCCCGATAAGGTGAGTGACGTTTGCACCAAGGGCACCCCGCCCGCCTAATAGAAATAGCTCGCTGAGGCTTAAGCCTTGAGCTAGAGCTCTCTTGGCGGGCTATTTCTATTGGTATAAAATTTGTTACACTAGATATTGTGAAGAAAAAAGTACCAAAATTCATTGAGCAATCATTAGCCAGAGTCGCTAATCTTTACAGCTTTGAGCCGGAGCATCATCTGGAGAAAATTGACGAAAGTTTGACGCCAAATATGCGAGCTTTGCGCCTGGCTATGACGATTGCCGAGCAACTTCTGAGCATGGGCGTGGTGGCGCGCGATGTGGTTCGTATGGCGCAAGGAATCACGCGGACATATTGCCGCAGACCCGTTCATGTGGATGTGAGCTACACTTTGGTGACAATTTCTCAAGACCGCGGAGTTAGCCATGAGCCTTTGACGATGGCGCGAGTTATCGTTCCTGACGATCCTAATTATCAATTGATTCAAGCATTGCAATTATTAGCCCTTGACATTCGTCGCAAACAACTTTCCCTGGAAGAAGCCGAGGAGCGATTGCAGCAAATACTCAAAAAACCCACCGAACATTCCCGACTAGTCGTTTACGCGGCGGGCGGATTAGTGAGCGCGGGTTCCATCATTCTGTACGGCGGCAGTTTGCTCATGGCATCAATCGCGTTTCTGCTCGGATTCCTAGCGACTGGACTACTGAGGTGGCTGGGGCGTATTGGCGCGCCGTTGTTTTATTCGCAAGCCCTCGTGGCGATTTTCGTAACATTGGTGGCGGCAGGCGCAGCTTGGTGTAGCAATTATCTGGGGCTAAGCGTCAATGCAACATTGTTGGTTATCAGCGGAATTGTCTTATTGGTCGCGGGACTAATGTTTGTCGGCGCATTCCAGGACGCAATCGACGAATACTACATGACGGCCAACGCCAGATTATTAAAAGTCGTAATGGCAACGGGCGGCGTAATTGCTGGCGTGATGGTCGGATTATACATTGCGACAAAATTCGGTATTACTTTCCCAGCAACACCAGATCGATTGACATTGGCGGACGGACACACGCAATATTTAGGTGCTGGAATTATCGCGGCGGCGTTCGTTCTGAGGAATCATTCTCGATTTTTAGGGATGATCATTTCTGGATTGATAGCAATTTTCGGCTGGTGGATTTCAAGATTAGCCATGAGTTTTGGCTTTGATATCGTAACAGCGAGCGGCATCGCGGCGGCGGTAATTGGACTGGTCGCAGTTATGACTTCCAGATTATGGAAATTCCCTTCTCTGGCGATCATCGCGGCGGGAATCGTACCGCTAGTCCCAGGGTTATCGCTTTACAACGGATTAATGGGAGTCGTTCTATACCCACCAAACAGCGCAAACTTTCTACCAGCCTTGGCTATCTTAGCGCGAGCAATTCTCATCGGCGTAGCAGTAGCAATTGGCGCATCATTCGGCAACATCGTCGGTCGCCCAATTCGCCGACAATTCATCAATTTATTCCGTCGCAACACGCAAGCATCATGAAAAATAACCCGGAATTCATTGGTCTGTCAGACTCGCGATTATTTCATATGCGCGGAGTGGCGTACAAATCTTACAATCTGGCTCGCGAAGTGTTCAATATGAAAGAAGATGTGGCGCGCAGCTTATTTTTAATGGGACTGACACACGACTTTGCCTACGCTTTTGTTGAAAATCA
>CALHQU010000028.1 GCA_938038145.1 uncultured Candidatus Saccharibacteria bacterium | reverse complement strand
GAAGCTCGTTAAGTACCGATACGTCTAGCTCACCGTATACCGTGAGCGCAAGCGAGCGTGGAATCGGTGTCGCCGTCATTGCCAGCAAATGCGGTAATACGCCTGACTTGCCAAGTAAACGCTGGCGCTGCTCTACGCCGAATCGATGCTGTTCATCGATTATTACGAACCCGAGATTGTGAAACGCAACTTTATCCTGAAACAACGCGTGCGTACCAACCACCACATCGACGCTGCCATTAGCAATCTGCGCATATAACGCCGCGCGTGCCGCACCCTTCACACTGCCGACAAGCAGCCCAACTGTCACGCCAAATGGCGAAAGAAGCGTACTCAGCGTTTCGGCATGCTGCGCTGCTAAAATCTCCGTTGGCGCCATCAATGCGGTTTGATGGCCAGCATTCGCCGCTTGGCGCGCCGCGATGCCTGCAACTACCGTCTTGCCGCTGCCAACATCACCCTGAAGTAAGCGATTCATCGGTGTAGCGTGCTCGAAATCCTGCAATATATCCCACGCCGCCCGACGCTGTGAATTCGTGAGCGCAAACGGCAATTGCGACACAAACTGCCGTACCACATCAGGCTCAAACACAATACGATGACCCTGTAGTTTTTGGTTTTCAATTTTATTCAATTGGCTTGCCAAGATTAACTGGAATAGTTCTTCAAACGCTAGCCGCTCGCGAGCGCGCGCTACATCGTCCACCTGGCGTGGAAAATGCATTGTACTGATTGCATCGGCGCGCGACATAAGCGCTTCATGCGCAACAACGCTCGGCGGTAGCGTCTCCGGCAACACGCTCATCAATGGGCGCAACTGCTCAATAATTTTGCGCACCGTTTGCGATTTTAGCCCGCGCACCACATGGTACACTGGCAGTAAACGATCGGCTTGTACCGGCAGCTCTTTGGCGAGCTCGGCCGTCGGGTTGGTTAGCTGGTAGCGGCCGTAGTTATACTCAAACGTGCCGCTGAAATAAAACCATTCATTGCTGCCGCCCAGCTGCTGCACTCGGTACGGCTGATTGAACCAAACCGCCTTAACTTTGCCCGATTTATCAGCCAAAACCGCGGTCGTGATTCTAAGTCCACGCCGAACAACACGCGTCGAAACCGACTCGCAGCGCGCCTTAACCGTAACTTTTCCCGGCTGAAGATCTGCGATATTAACCGCAGTTGAATAGTCGTCATATGCTCGCGGTAAGAAATTCAGGGCATCAGAAACCGTCGTAAGACCGGCCACTGTTAGAGCCTGAGCAGTTTTCGGCCCGACGCCTTTAATTTGCTCAAGAGGAGTTGTTAATTTCATCTACGAAACGGCGTTAATGCCTTCCAGAGCGTAAGCCGTATCCTCCCAGCCTCTCACGCCGATTGAATCTACGCCCATTTGCTTCACTGGAAAATCATTGCCACCTTCTTCAATTTTGTCACCAAAGAACAGCGTTTCCTCTTTCGACCAGCCATTCAATTCAAGTAACCTGCCAATTCCATAGGCCTTATCAATTCCCGGAAGCGTGATGTCAGTGCTGGTCGTACCACCAATTCGCACTTCAAGCCCAGGCAGCTTCTCCGCCACCTTGTCGCGATATATCGGACGAACATCCTTATACTTCTCCGCCCACGCATACTTATCCTCAGGCGTAGCTTGCTGACCCAAAGCCGACATAGTAATCTGGCTATGTCGATCTTCAATTATTTCACCCGCAGGATTCTCGCACCAAATGCCCATTTCCTTCGCAACTTCTTCCAACGCCGCGGTTATCTGAGTTTTTTGTTCGTCAGACAAATCGTTAGCATACTGAATTTTCCATTCATCATCAGCGGCATCAAATCGATAATATCGAGTTCCGCAAGTCGGCATCGCGTGGAACTTCTGAAGCAACTCTGGAGTAACGTTCAGCCTATCAATCACCTGCTTCTTTATCTGTTGAAACGTGCCGCCCGTGATCACACAAACGTCATAATTCTCAAGCAATCGACTAAGAATCTCCGCCATACGATCACTAATTGGCGATTTTGTAATTGCTAGCGTATCATCCAAATCAAAACCGATAATTTTCTTCATTATTCGTCCCCTTCCATAATTAATACGAATGTGTTTTTACCCTTCTTCAGTAGCGACGTGTCATTGACGACTTTATTTTCGGCAAGTTTTTCACCGTTTAGGCTAATGGCGCCAGATTTTAACAATCGCTTTGCTTCACCATTAGAGCCAACCGCCCCAGATTCTACCAACGCTTCAATCACATCAATTCCAGTATCAACGCAAGGAATTTCTTCAGCCAAAGCGCCTAAATCATCGTCCGACAGTTTCTTAAAATCGCCGCCACCAAACAAAACTTCAGTTACGCGCTCAACAGATTCACGACGCGCGCTACCATGAACAATGTCAGTAACTTCGCGAGCCAAAACCTTCTGCGCCGAACGCGCACCTGGATTAACAGCGTGATTTTCAGCAATGGCTTCAATCGTATCGCGGTCCAACATCGTAAATATCTTCATATATTCAATCGCACTCTCGTCATCAACATTAAGCCAGAATTGGTAGAATTTATAGACGCTGGTTTTATTTTCGTCAAGCCAAACCGCGCCACCTTCAGATTTACCGAATTTACGACCAGTCGACTTATTAATAAGCAGCGGTGCAGTCATTGCGTAAACTTCAGTGTTTTCTTTTTTACGAATCAGATCCACGCCAGATAATAAATTGCCCCATTGATCCGATCCACCAATTTGCAGATTCACGCCATATTGATTAAATAGATGCCAAAAATCATAACCCTGAAGCAAAGTGTAAGTGAATTCCGCAAAGCTCAAACCCTTGCCATTATTAATGCGCGCCTTGAAAAATTCGCGGCTCACCAAATCCGCCATATTGAAATTCTTACCGATATCGCGAAGAAACGGCAGCAATTCCAGTTCAGCCAGCCAGTCAGCGTTATCAACCAAAGTAAAATCTCGTCCAGCAAAGATTCGCGAAACTTGGGATTTTAAGGCTTGTTTATTATGCTCAATTTCCTCGTACGGAAGTAGGTTTCGCTCTTCCGTGTCGCGCATATCGCCAATCATTCCCGTGCCGCCACCGACGAGCAAAAACACTTTATGTCCGCGCTCCAAAAAATGCCGAACCATCATATAGACTGCCAAATGACCCACGTGCAAGCTGTCCGCCGAAGGATCCGTCCCCAAATAGAGCGTGAAATTCTCCGAATCGATAAGTTTGTCGTCAGTAAATGTGGTCTGATTCCAGAATCCACGCCATTGTAATTCCTCTGATAATTTCATATCACTCCTTTTCTATATATTAGTATAGCAATTTTACAATTGAAGCGAAACATATGCGTGATATAATAGAATTGTGAAGAAAAAGACTACGATAAGCACCGCCGGACACGGCTCAAGCGATAAGAAATCTCCGTCGAAACGGATGAACTTATATGCCAATTTGGCGCAGAAACATAAGACTAAAAAAGACAAGGACGCGCGCGAACGAGCGGAATATTTGGCGACTTTGCCGAAACATCCCGTAAAGCGATTCTTTTATCGATTACATCCGAAGCGACTGGCGAAATATTGGTTCTCCAAGCGTGGCGGACTGATGGCTCTGAAAATTCTTGGCGTCAGTATCTTGTTGATGTTGCTACTTATCGGCGGAATGTTCGCTTACTTCCGTAAGGATCTCGATAAAATTCGCCCTGGCGAGCTTGCTAAACGCGTTCAAACGACTGTCACTAAATATTACGACCGCAACGACAATTTGCTTTGGGAAGATAAAGGCACAGGTAATTATCAATTGGTTGTCGAATCTGACCAGATTAGCGACTATCTAAAAAAAGCCACTGTCGCAATTGAGGACCGAAACTTCTATAATCACCACGGCATCAGTATTAGCGGTATGTTGCGCGCGATGCTCTCAACCGCTTCACGACGCCAAGTTCAGGGTGGATCGACTCTGACACAGCAGCTAGTCAAGCAAGTCTTCTTCGCAGATGAGGCCGGCGACCGATCAATTAGCGGTATCCCTCGAAAGATCAAGGAAATCATCCTCGCAATCGAAGTTGAGCGCATGTATAGCAAAGACCAAATCCTGTCATTATATCTGAATGAGTCTCCATACGGCGGTCGTCGTAACGGCGCAGAGTCTGCAGCTCAAACATACTTTGGCAAGCACGCCAAAGATCTGACATTGGCGGAAGCGGCGCTAATTGCTGGTATTCCACAGAATCCAACTTACTATAATCCATATAACACCGCTGGAAATAAGGCTTTAATTGCCCGACAACATACAGTTCTGGATTACATGGCCGAGCAGGGCGTTATTACCAAGGATGAAGCTGAAAAAGCTAAAAAGATTGACATTTTAAGCACACTTAAGCCGCAGACCGAGCACTTGGAGAATATTAAGGCTCCTCACTTCTTACTAATGGTTCGCAATCAGTTGAGTAAAGAGCTTGGCGAATCAGTCGTTGGACGCGGTGGATTGACGATTAAAACCACCCTCGACTGGCGAATTCAGGAGAAACTTGAAAATGAAATGAAATCGTTCTTTGCAACTGGTCGACCAGATTCTGTGCGAATTAGTAACGGCGCCGCAACAGTCGAAGACGTTCAGACTGGACAAATCGTAGCGCTTGTTGGTAGCCGTGACTTTAACTACTCTGGCTTCGGACAGGATAATGCCGCAGTTTCCTATATCCAGCCAGGTTCCACAATTAAGTCGCTTGTCTTTACCCAATTGTTCGACAAACACGACAGCAAGCAAGCATACGGTAGCGGCACCGTCTTAGCCGATGAAAATATCGATAAACTGTACGGCGCAACTCTAAGGAACTGGGACAATAAGTTTATGGGTGCCATTAACATTCGAAGAGCGCTAGCTCTATCTCGAAACGTCCCAGCCATTAAAGCCGCTTACATCGTTGGTGACGGATCCGCTAAGCCGGTCGTCGAGGGAATCCGCAGAATGGGCGATACTAACTATTGCCGACAGGAAGAAAATGCCGGCGGTTATGGACTCGGTGCAGCAATTGGTGCATGTGGAACCAAACAAACAGAATTGGTGAACGCCTACTCAACGCTGGCGCGAATGGGAGTCCAAAAAGATATTTCAAGTGTTATCGAGGTAAAGAACAGCCAAGGTGAAACTCTGAAAAAATGGAAAGATGAAGGCAAGCAAGTTATCGACTCGCAATCAGCATACATCGTGAACGACATCTTGTCCGACCGAACTCCTGGACTTCACGGCTGGATGGGCATTAATGGCGTTCGAACCTCCGCAAAGACTGGTACATCAGACAAGGGTTCGCAGCCAAAAGACCTCTGGATTGTTAATTACAGCCCAGCTCTGGTCATGGGAATGTGGCTCGGAAACTCCGACACTAGCGTGATTGGCACATCAGCCTCCAACTACGGCATGCCAGTAATTAGAAGCGTTATGGAATTTGCCCACACCCAAGTTTACGCCAAAGAAGGCAAATGGAAGTCAGGTCAATGGTACGAGCGACCAAGCGGAATCCAGACTGTCAACGGCGAGCTCTACCCGTCATGGTGGAATAAGAGACAAAGTCAATCTACAGAGAAAATCACCTTCGATAAAGTCTCTAAGAAAAAGGCAACGAATTGTACTCCGGATGGTGCAAAGGAAGAAATTGAAGTAACGAAGATTATCGATCCTTTGACCAAGAAAGAATCAATTACCGTCCCTTCAGGCTACGACGCGAATGCGGAAGATGACGTTCACAAGTGCGACGACACTAAACCGCAAATTGGAGCGATATCATACACCAATAGTGGTAAGAAATATACGATAAGTGTTGACGTTACAGCAGGAACTTGGGGCTTATCGGCAATCGAAATTACCGTGGACGGAAAGAGTATTAAGAGTTCAGAAATTACTTCAGGCGGCAAGCAGACCGCCACAGTAGAACTTGATACGGCAGGATCGCACACAGTTTCTGTAACCGTAAGAGACTCTGCATATTACACCGCCACTTCAAGCGGCAGCATTCAAGTTCACTAAATAAACTATTGTTTATTCACTAAATTAATCAGCTCAGCCTCGTGTTGAGCTGATGTTTTTGAGCGACCATTTGTGCGCTTTTTAGGAACGTTGGTCTTCTGCTTTACAGGTTTTTTCTGTTCAACCACAAGCTTTGCAAACATCATTTTGCCAGCGTCAGTCTGCAAGCTTCGGATAATCTCAATTTTCTTCGTTTGCCCAATGTAGCGCTTGGCGTTCTCAACAACCACCATCGTTCCATCTTTCAAATAGCCAACCGCTTGATGAGAATCTTGCCCCTTCTGCGACAGCTCCAAATCCAGCTCGTCGCCAGGCAAATAGCTCATTCTCAAACTTTTCGCCAGCTCATTGATATTCAAAACCTTAACGCCCTCAACTTGTGCCACCTTATTCAAATTGTAATCAAGCGTCAATACCGCCGCGTCCATCTCCTTCGCCAATTTTAGCAATCGAGAATCCACGCCTTCCGGCACGCGAATATTGTCATCGTAAAGCTCAAATGAAGACTTCAAGATATCCTTGAGCTCCTTCACGACATCCATGCCGAATCGCGCCCTTTCCCGCTTGTCGTGGTCTGCGCCGTCGGCTAGTAATTGCAATTCCGTCAATACACTCCTCGGCACAATAATTTTGCCCAGCAGAAATCCGGTCTTCGCTAGCTCAGTCACTCGCCCATCCATGAGTACTGACGTGTCGACCAAAATTGGCGCTGCGCCCACAGATGAATTTCGTCGCGGTTTTGCCAAGAAATAGACTTCAGTCGCCAAGCCAAGTAACATTATAATTATTATCAATCCGTAAAAATCTTTCATTTTTTCCCTTCCTATTGTAAATAGTCAATCAGCGCCTGTCGCATATCGCTGACGCCTTTTATAAATTTATCTTTATGAACTTTCGGCGCAATCGCATAAGTGAAGCCCAGCTTCTTCGCCTCCTTAATTCGAGCTTGCCAATTCGTCGCCGAGCGAATCTCACCGCCCAAACCAATTTCGCCAAACACCACGGCGCCCTCGTCCAGACTTCGCCCAGCACTAGCGCTAGCAATCGCCATCGCCACCGCCAAATCAGCAGCTGGATCATTTAATTTCAGCCCGCCGACCACATTGACGTAAATATCTTTGTCCGCCAATTTTAACTTCGTTCGCTTCTCCAAAACCGCCACCAACAGATTCAATCGATTCAGATCAAAACCACTCGCCGTGCGCTTAGGATAGCCAAAATTCGTCGAATTAACTAGCGCCTGAATTTCCACCAAAAGCGGACGTGCACCTTCCATGGTTGCCAGCACAATTGACCCATCCAGATTCTGACGCTCCGCCAGAAGTTCCGCCGACGGATTCTTCACGATTCTTAACCCCTGCTCGTCCATCTCAAAAATCGCCGCTTCATTAGTCGATCCGTATCGGTTCTTCTGCGCCCGAACAACTCGAAAACCGCCATATCGATCGCCCTCAAAATTCAGTACAACGTCCACTAAATGCTCTAATATTTTCGGGCCAGCAATCGAGCCCTCTTTGGTGACGTGACCAACCAAAATCACCGCCGTACCCGAAGCTTTGGCGGCACGAATAATTACATTTGACGAATTGGTAATCTGACTAACCGACCCCGGAGCTGAGGAAATCTCGCTGAGAGAAATTGTCTGAACCGAATCGACAATCGCCAGATCATATCCGCCTTGCTGAATTGACGCCGCAATATCTTCCGCGCTATTACTGGAGGCGAGCTGCATTTTTTCCGAATCAGCCGCGCCCAAACGCTCCGCACGAAGCTTCACCTGAGAAACCGATTCCTCGCCGCTTACATATAACACCGATTTTGTCTTGGCAATATGTGCCGCAACTTGCGCTAAAAGCGTACTCTTTCCGATTCCAGGCTGACCCGCCACCAACACCACGCCGCCAACCAAAAATCCACCACCCAAAACAGTGTCCAAATCGTCAATTCCCGTACTTAATCTTTCTAGCCCAGACTCAGAGGCAGCTTCACGAATGCTAGACGTTTTCAAGGCTTTGCCGCGCCCAGCAGATTTATCAACAACGGACGACCCGCCAGAAGAAACGACCTGCTCGACTAGCGAATTCCATTCCCCGCAATTTTCACATCTGCCAGCCCACTTTGAAAAGCTAGCCCCGCACTGCTGACAAACAAATTGACTTCGAACTTTCACCATTATTTCGCCCCCTCTAAACTATCCAAACTTTTATTCAACTCATCAATCTGCACGCCCAATTCTCTAAGCCGCAAAACATCAGAATTGTAAGAATTGATCTCAGAATTCAAATTGGCACGCCTTTCGTTCAACTCCGAGAGTTCCGCCTTCAAGGCTTGGCGTTGACTATAAAAATCACTCTGTGACAAAAATCCGCCACTAACGCCCGCTCGCCGATTAAAGTCCGCCACGCGACTATTATAATCCGCCAAATCAGTTGAATATTGCGATAATTCTCTGTTCAATTTTTCCTTTCGAACCTTCAACGACTCACTCAACTTCTGCGCTTCACTTTCTCTGGATTCAAATTTTTCTTGATATTGCGCGTGCAATTTCACGACTTCAGACCGATCAGTAAAATATCGTCGATAATATTCTTCCAACTCATCGCCCAAATCGGCAAATTCCGTCCCCAGAATCGAATGCAACTCGTTAGCTCTTGTTCCGGGTTGCGCACGATCATAATATTCCATACGCTCGGACAATTTCTTATTTTTCACATTATTATAAACCTGCTCCAAAAGCTCACTCAAATGAGATTTTTCCGACGTACTCAACCTTTCCCAAGCAGCGTGCAGCATCTCATGCGCTGCCGTCACTTCTTTCACGCCGTCAAGCTCAGAATTGGTCACGTTATAAATATAAATATCCCTAGACGACGGATTGTAACAACCCAAAATTGCGTTTCCCTTTTCTACACGCCGACAATCTTCGTTAAACTCATTTGCCGATTTGATTTGCGGATTAGAAACATAGAACATTTTCCTGCCAACATCCGACATCTTTACGCGATCAGCAATAGCGACAATTTCCGCACTCGGCTTATATTGCCACAGCGCAATCTCATCAATAATTTGCTGACGATTCGCCATCACAAAAACCGCAACAGAAAGTACAATTATCGGCGTGAGGACGCTGAATATTTTACGCACGATTGACATTAATCACCACCTTATTATTATCAATTTTAGCCTCCAGCGTGTCGCCAGATTTTGCTTTATTGGACAATAAAACATCACTCAGCGGATCCGCCAACTCCGACTGAATTGTTCGCCTCAAAACTCGCACGCCGCGCTGCTCGTCAAATCCCCGATCGATCAACCAACGCTTCGCCGAAGAAGTAATATCAAGCGTCATTCCATGTTGAGCGACAGCCTTGATTAAGTCAGATGTGAGATTGTCAAAAATCTTTCGCACTACCGAACGAGACAGCGGCTTAAATGTAATCATGTTATCAAATCGGCCAATCAATTCTGGACGTAAAAATTCCTCAAGCTCACGCAGAGCGGCACGCGAATTTTTCTCGTGACGATTTTCACTAGCCGACTTTTTCTGCCCAGACGCGCCAAATCCCAGCTCCGAATCCTGAATCATTTGTTCGGCGCCGACGTTACTCGTCAAGATGACAATCGTCTGCCGAAAACTCACCGTTCGCCCGTGAGAATCGCTCAACTTGCCGTCCTCCAAAATCTGCAAAAGCAGATTCAGAACATCAGGATGCGCTTTTTCAATTTCATCAAACAACACCACGCTATACGGTCGACGACGAACTTTATCTGTCAATTTCCCGCCATCCTCATAGCCAACATAACCAGCCGGCGCACCGACAAGCCGACTAGCCGTGTGGCGCTCAGAAAACTCGCTCATGTCAATTTTAATCAAGCTATCATCGCCGCCAAAAACTTCCCGCGCCAGAACTCGCGCCAATTCCGTCTTACCAACTCCAGTCGGACCCAGAAAGATAAACGACCCAAGCGGTCCACTCTGACGATTTAGTCCAGCTTTATTGCGGCGAATCGCGCGCGCCAGTTGCTCAATTGCTTCATTCTGACCAAGAACGCTCTGGCTCAGTCGTTTTTCCAAGCGAATCAAATCCTTCATCTGATTTAACGATAATCTGTCGATCGGAATATTCGTCATTGCCGAAACCGCTCGACGCAAATATTCATCAGTCAACACCGGCTCATCACTGGCTTCATCTTTCAGCGCTTCGGCTTGCAATTCTAATTGCCTCATTTGCATCTTAAATTCTGCAGCTTTTTCATAATCCTCAGCCTCGACCGCGGCGTCAATTTTCCCAGCCAATCGCTTAATTTGGCGAGCCAACTTATCCTTACGCGACAATTTTATTGGCGAGCTAGACTTCAATAAACTCGCTGCCTCGTCAATCACGTCGATCGCTTTATCTGGCAAAAATCGCTCCGTCACGTAACGCTGGCTCAAATCCACCGCTTCGGTCAACATTTCGTCAGGAATTTGAATTTGATGATGCTTGGCTAATTTTCCCCTCAATCCTCGCATCATTTCCACCGCCTCTTCTGGCGACGGCTCATTGACTGTCACAGATTGGAAGCGTCGTGACAACGCGGCATCTTTTTCGATATGTTTTCGATATTCATCAAACGTCGTCGCACCGATTAGTCGCACCTCGCCTCGCGACAACGCCGGCTTCAATACATTCGCCGCGTCCATCGAGCCTTCAGCCGAACCAGCGCCAACCAACAGATGCAGCTCATCAATAAACAAAATAACTTCTTGATGCTTTTTAGCGACCGCCAGAACTTTTTGCAATCGCTCCTCAAATTGCCCGCGATATTTCGTCCCAGCAATCATCGCCGTCAAATCCAGTTGAAAAAGTCGCTTACCTTTCAAAAATTCGGGAACTTTATTATTAGCAATCCTCTGCGCCAAACCCTCAACGACCGCAGTTTTACCGACGCCAGGTTCGCCAATTAGCGCTGGATTATTCTTACTCCGCCGACCCAAAATCGTGATCATTCGCTGAATTTCCGAGGCTCGACCAATCACCGGATCCAAAAATCCTTCGCTAGCACGCCGCGTCAAATCGACACCGAATTTCTCCAAAACTCGCAAATCGCCAGAATTTTGACTTGCCGTACTGCGCTCGCTCTGAAGAGATTCAAACTGCTGTTTATCAAACACATCTTCCAAACTTCCACGCAGATTGTCAATGTCAACGTTCATATCCCGCAGCAATTTAGTCGCTCGCGCCTCGTGCTGCTGCAACATTCCATAAACGATGTGTTCCGTGCCAATTTTTTCCTGCCCAAATTCAACCGCTAATTGCCAGGCAATTCTTATCAATTCAACAACTTCAGCACTCAAACCCTTACTTACAATCGTAATCACCAGCGGCTTTGCGGTCAGGTTCAACGCCATTTCCGCTCGATCCAAAGTTACGCCGTTTTCCGCCAAAATTTTCGCGCCTAGCGACGAATTTTGTGCCAACACACCAAGCAAAATATGCTCCGTGCCAACATATTCGCTCCCCTCATTATGCGCCAGAAAACCAGCCCGCCCCAAACTGGCCCGAGCCGTTTCCGTCAGCCGAGGTTCTAATTCAGAAAAATCTTCTGACATATCGCCCTCCTTTCGTTTTCGGCGATTCGCAGAAGGCAGCTTATTCCGCCACCTCCTCAACTACGCTCATCAAGCTATCCTCAATATTCTTTCGAGGTTTTGGCTCTGCCTTAACAGGAGCTTTTGCTTCGATGTCTAATTCATAGCCAGTCAATCGACTTGCCAAGCGAACATTCTGTCCAGCGCGACCAATTGCTATTGATTGCTGATCTTCGCTAACATAGACCGTCGCACGCTTCTCATCTTCATTGACAGTCACGCTCAAAACCTCTGCTGGGCTCATCGCATTAGCAATAAATCCAGCCGCATCTTCCTCGTATGGAATAATGTCAATTTTTTCCTGCTCGCCAATTTCATTCATCACAGCCTGAACGCGGGCGCCGTGGCCACCAACAAACGTACCAACTGGATCAACGCCAGGTAGCGCTGAAGAAACCGCTAATTTAGTTCGGCGACCAGCTTCGCGAGCAATTGCCTTAATCTCAACTGCACCAGTTTCCATCTCCGGAACTTCTTGATTGAACAAGAATCGCACAAACTCTTCATTGCCGCGGCTAAGAATCAATTGCGGACCGCGACCTTCGCGCTCAATGTCCTTAATATAAACCTTAATTCGACGACCAACGCCGTAATATTCACCAGGAATTTGCTCGCTCTGAGGCATAATTCCAACAGCCTTGCCAAGCTCAATTCGCACAACGCGCGGCTCAACTCGCTGAACTGTACCGATAACAACCGTACCGATTTTGTCTTCAAATTCCGCCAAGACAACTTCACGCTCAGCTTCACGCAAACGCTGCAAAATCACTTGCTTAGCGGTCTGAGCAGCAACTCGACCAAAAGTCGTCACGTTATGAGTTTCCATCACAACTTCACCGCCAAGTTCAGCCGCAGGATCTATCTCCTTAGCTTCCTCTAGGTCGATTTGATTGGCATCATTCTCAACTTCTTCAACAACAGTTTTAACAACCGACACGACAGCCGTACCGTTATTGATATTCAAGCTTGCACGAACCAATTGGTCACGTGTGCCGTTGTCACGACGCCAAGCCGCCGCAATCGCCTGCTCAATCACGCTCAAAACTGTTTCTTCTGGCAAGTTTTTTTCCTCAGCAATCGTACGCACTGCCAACGTCAACTGCTTGATATTCAAATCTTCCATTACATTCTCCTTCTTATTAATTATATCTTTTTCCGTCTCAAACTTCCATAAACGAAAAACTCCGACCTGCCGGCCGGATGAGTACTTTCTCATTGTACTAAAAATTTTTCATTTTGTCAATTTACTTCTACACACTTTTCCAGAATTCCCGACATCGCGCTTTTTTCAGCTTCCGTTACCCACAAGCGATATCGTCGCTTTATTGCTATCTGGCGCGCTACATACTGACAACGAAACGGCTTATTACTCGGCAGCCAAGTCGCCGCGTCACCGTCGCCTTTGGCTTGATTTGCTGGACCGTCAACAGCCAACAGATTTAACGGATCATTCGCTAATTTCTCTCGCTCCTCTGGAGAAATTTGCTGCGCACCCTTTTGCCAAGCATCACTCAAAGCCACGACATGATCAATCTGAACCTTAGAGCTGGTTTTTTCGCCGCGCTGAAATTGAATTGTTTGACCAGTGTACGGATCATTCAGCACACCCGATAAAACTCGACATTTTTCATCAATTTTCTCGTCCGTCAAATCTCGCGCCAGAATCACTTCTCGTACAGAGCAGCCGTTAATTTTGCCCCAGCCATTGCCGAATTGCTTTCTGGAATAACCAGTTTTTGGCGCACGTCCTTTAACTTCTATCTTTTCCAATTCCGCTTTGGCGTTCGAAGCACCAAATAATTCTCGTTGCGTTGAAGTTTGAATTGTCTGAGGCTCGGGTTGTGAAATTCGCGAAGCCCAAACCGCCACGCCAGCCACCAGAATTACCAGCGCAATCACCACTTGCCGACGTCGTATTTTATTCACCCTCATGACTGTATTATAATTAAACTATGACTAAAGTTCCACGCCTACTCGACACATTCACACCAAATCATTACAACCTAACTCTCGATTTAACACGCGCCGAGGAAAAAGAATTTTCTGGCACAGTTATCATTTCTGGCGAGTCCACCAGCGAATCAATTTCGCTACATTCCAAGGGTTTAACAATTCAATCAGCCACAATCGACGATCAGCCCGCCGACGTCTCATTCGGCGAGTTTGATGAATTGAAATTATCCCAGCCGAACCTTGAAAACGGAAAACACACAATTCACATCGATTTTTCTGGAACCATCACCGACGCAATGCACGGTTTGTATCCTTGCTACTTCACTCACGACGGTGTTAAGAAACAGCTTTTCGCAACTCAATTTGAATCACACCACGCCCGCGAAGTTTTCCCTTGCGTTGACGAACCAGCCGCCAAAGCTGAATATGATTTGACGCTAATAACTCGCCCAGGGATAACAGTTTTGGGAAATATGCCCGTAAAATTTCAGGAAGAAAATGGCGATTCTCGCACGACGACATTTGAGAAAACACCGCGAATGAGCAGTTATCTTCTAGCCTTCGTCATCGGTGAATTGCACAAAAAATCCGCCCGCACCAAATCTGGCGTTGAGGTTAACGTCTGGGCAACGCCAGCTCAGAATGAAAATACCTTAGATTTTGCGTTAGATATCGCCACTCGTTCAATCGATTTTTATGACGAATATTTCGGCGTCAAATATCCATTGCCAAAATCCGACCACGTCGCTCTTCCCGACTTTTCTTCTGGCGCCATGGAAAACTGGGGATTAATTACTTACCGCGAAAGTTGTTTGCTTGCGGACCCAGAATTGACCCCAGAATCATCCAGGCGCTTCATTGCCACAGTTATCGCGCACGAGCTCAGCCATCAATGGTTCGGCAATTTGGTTACCATGCAGTGGTGGAACGACTTGTGGCTCAACGAAAGCTTCGCCAATATGATGGAATATGTAGCAATTGACGCGCTCCAGCCAAATTGGCATATGTGGGAAGATTTTGCCACGAATGAAGTGACGGCCGCACTCAGGCGTGACAGCTTGGACGGCGTTCAATCAGTTCAAGCCGATGTCAATCATCCAGACGAAATCAGTACTTTGTTCGATCCAGCAATCGTTTATGCCAAGGGCGGACGGCTGCTTGTTATGGTCAGAAAACTTATCGGCGAAGAGGCATTTCGCGCTGGACTTAAATCATATTTTGAAAAATTCGCGTATAAAAACACTGTCGGAAATGACTTATGGCAAGAATTAGAGTCGGCGAGCGGTCAGCCAATTGTCAATCTAATGAACGCTTGGATTTCCCAGCCTGGCCTTCCTGTCGTATCAGTTTCAAACAGTCACGACACGGCGACTTTAAGTCAGGAGCGATTCTTCATCGGCGAGCACCAACCATCCGACGCGTTATGGCCGATTCCATTATTCGCAAACCAACTACTTGACGTAAAAATCTTGAATCAAAAAGAAACCACCGTTTCTATTGAAAAGCCATTGCAATTAAACTGCGGCTTAAGCGCCCACTTCGTCACCAAATATGACGAATCCACTCGCGAATATTTATTGAAGAACATTACAGAATTGCCAACCTTGGATAAGATTTGTATCTTACAGGACGCGACAATACTCGCCCGCGCTGGATTTGAAAACTCGGCGTCACTACTTCCATTGGCGTTGTCCTTAAAAACCGAAACCAACGAAAAAGTCTTCGGTATGGCGGCTGGCGCTTTGACGGAACTGCGAAAATTCGTCGATGATAATGACGCCGCCAGAGATTCATTAAAGCGAATTTCTGGAGAATTTGCGCGCGCCACATTTGAAGAATTGGGCTGGGATGAAAAAGCTGGCGAATCAGACGACGACCGAGAGCGACGCACCACGGCTTTGAGTTTGATGATGTATAGTGAAGATGAAGAAGTTTTGAACGAGGCAAAAACGCGTTTTAACAATAATAAATTGGAAGACTTACCAACAGAAATTCGAGCTTTAATTATCAGTGCAAACGTGAGACATTTCGAGACGCCAGAGATGACTGAAAATCTATTTACCGCATATAAAAACACGCCGTCAAATGACCTGCAGAATGATATTGCAATTGGACTAACTTCCACCAAAAACCTCAAAACGGCAGAAAAAATTCTTGCCAATATTAAAGATTCCAATGTTATCCGCCCGCAAGACGCCAGCCGTTGGTTTGTGTATTTGATTCGGACCAGAGAAAGCCGCCAGATTGCGTGGAATTGGCTGAAAGAAAACTGGGCGTGGGTCGAAGAGAAATTTGGTGAGGATAAAAGTTACGACGATTTCATTCGCTATGCCGCCACGGCGCTACTAAATCCTAATGAACTTGACGATTTCCGACAATTCTTTGAACCGATGGAAAATATTCCAGCCCTAACCAGGACAATCAAATTAGGAATTACCGAAATATCCGCGCGAGTTGAGCTGATTAAACGAGACAAAGAAGCGGTTATTTCCGCGTTATAAATAATTTGGTTGCATTATTTTACGGTTTTTGACAAAATCTATTGACATTTTATTATATTAGTGATATAAATAGGTACAGCTTTTGTTGACAAGTTGATTGTCCGAAAGCGCACTTTGACAAGTTGAGAGAGTTTATAAACCGGAGGTGAGATTTTGCGATATTTTAAGAAGTATCCCGAAACCTCATCTTCGATCTATGCCATACGGGTGTCGATCAGTGCTTTTTAGCACGAGCGTCCGCTCGGATGAGGAGAAGGTACTGCAATGTCTACATTCATTACCGATGAAGTCAAGGCCGCAAGAGAAGAATCCCTCAGGCAAGAAAAACAGCGAGAAGATGACATGAGGAGAGCTCAAATCGAAGCTTTCCTTGAAGCCATCAAAGACATCTGTGAAGATGTCAAAGAAAGGGTTGTTGAAACCTACCTAAACGTAGGGGAGCCTCCTTTCTCAGTTAGGGTTATTTGTGACTTGTTGACTACATCAGTAGTCAACAACAAACAATGCGCCAAGGCGCTACTAAGCGCGCTCCAGGAAGCAGAAGAACACACGTCTTCCGTCGAGTTTGAGAAGGCGTTCGGGCCGACTATCTACAATCAGCCTAGACACTCATATATCGTAGTCAAATTCTCCTGGAAGTAGACTACGATCAGGCGAACATGGCGAGTCTGCAGAGATTCCCAACTCTCTCACTTGTCATATTCGCTCCATAGATGTGTGTCTATGCTGATGAGTCGGAAACGACGAAAGCGAACAATTTATTCCAACACCACACACTCTTCAACTACGGGCGGATTTCCATCGACAGAAATCGCCAGCATTTGCATATCACAGCCTTCATACTGCGCATTTTTGGCAATGAATATTTCAGCAGCAAAACGCATTTGCTGCTGTTTTTTATTTGTAATTGCCGCCAAGCCATCGCCGAAATTGTCATTTTTACGATATTTGACCTCTGTAAAATATAAAACATTATCTTTTTTGCTAACAATATCAATTTCACAATACCGCGTCCGCCAATTCCGCTCTATAATTTCATGACCATCAGCCGCCAACCAATCCGCCGCCGCTTGCTCACCTTTATCGCCAATTTGACGCGTCGTGTCTTTTTGCTGGTTTTTAGACTTTCCGTCGTCAAACGTATTCTGCGAATTCGCCTCAACACCAGCATATTTAGCCAACGGCGCAAAACTCAGCCGATGCAGCGGAGTTACACCCAGATTATCAATAGCCAGACGGTGTTTTGACACACCATAACCAACGTGCGAAGAAAAATCATATCCCGGATAAATATCATCCTGCTCCGCCATAAATTTATCACGAGCCACCTTTGCAATAATCGACGCCGCCGAAACGCTCGGAATCAGACCGTCGGCTTTCGCTATAATTGTTACATACTTTTCCAGCGGTGTGCCCGCCAAAAAATTGACCGTCCCATCGATAATAATCTCGTCAAACTTCGAGCCGCTTTTCTGACATTTCGCTTGAATTTCTTTAACTGCGCGCCGCGTTGCCAACTTAAGCGCCTCGCTCATTCCTATTTCATCCAGCTCCTCAGCAGAAACCCAACCCAACGCCCAAGCCGACGCTTGCTCGCGAATTTCCTCATCAAGCAATTCACGTCGTTTTTTGGTCAATTTTTTACTATCATCAAGCCCTTCAATTTCAGCGCCGCCCAAAACCACCGCACCAATCACCAACGGTCCAGCCCACGCGCCGCGCCCGACTTCATCAATTCCCAGAATCACCCGACAATCTTCCCTTTTTCGTCATAAAATCCGCAATAATCCAGCCAATCCAAACTGTTGCCGCGCCTAATGTATTCGCCAGAATATCCCAATTCGTGTCGTCCAATTTTATGCTCGCCAAGCCCACCTTGACCATAAATAATTCCGCCAACTCATTAATACAACCCAGCGCCGAGACTAAAGCAAATACTGAAAACGCCATCACCAGCCAATGCGCTCGCCATTTCATCGACGAAACCAAATACACCCAGAATAGCCCCGTAAATAGCCCACCGCCCACAAAGTGCGTTGTAAAACTAGTGTTCTGTCCGTCAATTAACGGCGATGGCAAATACCAAGATATGAAAAACAACAAACACGCTACGTAAAGTAGCCAGCGATATTTTTTCTCATTATCAAAGCCGTTTCTTCTCAAAACGTAAGGCGTCGCCACAGCTAAAGTCGCCGGAACAAGGATAGATATATAATGAAATATTGCCATATTGAGATTATAACATGAGAAAACCGCCTCAGATTAAGAGACGGTTTTAACGATTAACCAATTGACAATTACGCGTCTTTATGGCGAGCTGCAACTTCAGCAGCCTTAGCATCAAGTTCAGCCTGAGCGGCATCTTTTTCAGCTTGTTTTGCAGCAGCTGCTTTTTCAAGCTCAACTAGTTTTGCGCGAGACTGTTCTAGTGCTTGCTTTCGAGCCGCTATTTCAGCGCGCTCTTTTTTGATTTCCTCAATTAATTTAATATCAGAATCAATAATTCGTTTTAAAATTTCTAAACGATTAGCAAAGTCTGTAAAATCTTTAGATCCAATAACTACATCTAAGTAACTTAAACGTCCGTTAATATAAATATCTCGTACCCGTTTGTAGAACACTTTTTCTCGTGATTGTAAACGTTCCTGTGCTGCTTTTAATTCTGCCTCTGTTTTCGTAATATCCTGATCTAAACGAATACGATCTGCTTGCACTTGTTTTAAGTCTGCTGTGGCAGTATCTAATTCAATCTGTATAGCATGTAACTGTTCATATACGGTACCAATCGTTTTTTCTGCTTCCGACTTTTTATTCGCTTCATTTGTCATTTGTTGTTGGATATTTGACAATTGATTCGTTAAGTCTTCATCTTGGGCTTGATACCAATACGGTGTAGCCATCATGATAGAACCGCATAGTAAACTAGCTACTAGTGTTACTGTTTTTTTCTTCATCATTCCTACACTTTCATATATTGTTTTAACGAAATGGTACTACCAATAGCCCCTACCAAAACACCTACGCCAACTAATCCAAGAGATAATTCATAGATAAATGGCATCATTGGTACCAATGGCATGAAAGCAAAGTTTGCAATCACTTCCATGGTGATATAGCTATAAAATTG
>CALHQU010000027.1 GCA_938038145.1 uncultured Candidatus Saccharibacteria bacterium | reverse complement strand
CGTTACATCGCAATCAGTACAGAAAGTCCGTACCGACAGCGCGAAAAGGGTAAGCGGTTTTGGCTTTGCTCGACGCAAACAATCATAAACGTTGATAAAATCACAATAATAAGGAGGAAATATGACGCAAACAACACAACCGCAAGGTATTTTGGGATCGGGCTTGCGCGACGGCCTGCAGCTCAAACCAGTACGCTATCAATGGGCGATGGATTTGTATAATCAGGCAGTTGCTAACACTTGGTTCCCGAATGAAGTACAGCTAGTGCAAGATTTGGCGGCGTTCGAGAAGCTGACCGACGACGAAAAACATGCCCTGAAAACGGTGATTAGTTACTTGAACCCAAACGAATTACTTATTAATAAGTCGTTAGCTTTTGGTATTTATCCATACGTCAATGCCGCCGAGGCGCACTTGTATCTATCGAAACAGATGTGGGAAGAAGCCAACCACTTTATGACCTTTGAATACATTATCGAAACGTTTCCGTTTGACCGCCAAGAAATTTACGCGGCAGGCTACGGCAAGAAAAGCCTGAAAGACAAATCTGACTTTCAGACCAAGTACGTCGGACGCATGCTGAATGATAAGCTGGATGTTACTACTACCGAGGGCAAGAAAGATTTTGTGCGTAATCTGGTAGCTTATAATATTGTACTCGAAGGCATTTGGTTTTATAGCGGTTTTATGGTTGGCATGAGTTTTCGCCGGCGTAATTTGCTGCGCAATGTCGGCAGTTTGCTAGATTGGATTACCAAGGATGAAAATCTGCATTTAACTTTCGGTATTAACCTGCTGTTGACAATTCTTGACGAGAATCCAGATTTGCAGACACAAGAATTCGCCGACGAGATTCGCGATCTGATTTTGCAGGCGGTGGCGCTTGAAGAGGCTTACAACAAAGACATGTTGCCAAAGGGTATCTTGGGCTTGAATGCGGATTATGTGAACCAGTATGTCAAGTTTATGACCGACCGCCGTTTAGAAGAATTAGGCTTCGAGAAAGAATATAACGTAGCTAACCCAGCCAAGTGGATGGCGGCGGCCAACGATACGCTTGAATTAGTCAATTTCTTTGAAAGCACCAATACTAATTATGAAGTCAACACCGTAAAGTAGCAGTTTTAGCAATTGAATAAGCGGCTTATTAGCCTATAATGAATATAAGCAAAGGGGGAAATAATGAATCCATCAGCGATAATTAACGACGACATGACGCTCGAGGAAAAACTCGAGGCGATTGAACGCGAGATAGCCAAAGCGCAAACTGAAGCCGATCAAAAAGCTGAAGCTGACGGCCTACCATCAGCGCCAATTGATCCGGCAACACTAACTATGTGCGAGGGCTGCCAATAGACACGCTACATATAGCGTACTCTAAGCGGTTATGCTATAATAAGGGCCCATGAAAGAGCAATCATACATGGGCAAACAGACAAAATATATCTTCGTAACTGGCGGCGTTCTCTCGGGGGTAGGGAAGGGAATTACCGCTGCGAGCATCGGTGCAGTTCTCCAGGCCAAAGGTATCAAAGTCTCAATTCAGAAATGCGACCCGTATCTCAATGTGGATGCGGGTTTGCTTAATCCGGCAGAGCACGGCGAATGCTTCGTGACGCGCGATGGTGCTGAAACCGACCTTGATCTCGGGCATTACGAACGGTTTCTAGATATAGAGTTGACGCAGAAAAACGCTACGCTGGCGGGACGCTTATTATCAGAGCTGATTGCCGATGAACGCGCCGGTAAGTTTCATGGCAAAACTGTCCAACTAATCCCGCACTTAACGCACGCCATTCAAGAGTCAATTATTGCGGCTGGCGAAGGCAGCGATGTGCACATCGTAGAAATTGGCGGTACAGTGGGCGACTACGAGGGGTTAAGCTTCATCGAGGCGATCCGCGAATTTGCTCACAAAATCGGCAAGGAGCGCTGCTTGTATGCGCACGTGGTTTATGTGCCGTTTATTGATACCAGTAAAGAGTTCAAGAGCAAGCCGGCGCAAAATGCCTTAAACGATTTGCGCGGTTTCGGTATCGTGCCAGAGATTGTGGTTGTCCGCAGCGACGAGCCAGCGCCTGAGTCGGTTGCTCGAAAAATTGCTTTGTACGGTGGTGTTGACTTGCCGGGGGTGCTGATGCTGCCAAATCTCGATACCGTATTTATGATTCCCGAGCGGATAGCCGCTAGCCCGCTGATGACCATTCTCGATAAGTTCACTGGTAATTTTGCTCAGCCGAATCTCGCGAAATGGCAAGCGTTAACTCAATTGCAAAGCAAAAAGCCAACCGATATCGTGACTGTCGGTTTAGTCGCTAAATATATGGAAAACAAGGATACTTATCTATCGGTGACCGAGGCGCTCAAGAGTGCGGCTTGGCATGAAAATGTTGGTCTGCATATCAAGTGGCTCAATGCCGAAACAGTTACCGAGCGCGATTTCGAGACGGTTGATGCTCTGCTGGTGCCAGGCGGCTTTGGCCCACGCGGGATTGAAGGCAAGATTGCGGCAGCGCAGTATGCGCTTGAGCGCGATGTGCCGTATTTGGGGATTTGCTTAGGTTTGCAGACAGCGGTAATTGCGGCAGCGCGTCGAGCCGGGCTCGACGATGCTAACAGCACGGAGTTTGATGATGCTACGACGCACGATGTGGTGTATATTATGCCTGGCCAAGAAGGCAAAGAATCGACTGGCGGTACGTTGCGGCTGGGCAATTATCCGGCAGTATTCACGCCAGGGTCGCTTGCTTCCAAAGTATATCAGTCGGATCACACCGAGGAGCGCCACCGCCACCGATATGAGGTGAACCAGCAGTTTCTAGATGAGATTGCTCGTGGCGGCGTGGCGGTGTCGGGCTTGTCGCCAGACGGGCGGCTAGTCGAATTTGTCGAGGCGCCAAATTGCCGCTATTTTGTCGCAACGCAAGCGCACCCCGAGTTTCGTTCGCGGCCAATGCGGCCGCATCCGCTGTTTGCTGGACTGATTAGAGCGGCTGTCTCTTGACAAATTATACTACTTATGCTAATATGAGAATATGGCAGAAGAAGAAAAACAAAAAGTAGAAGATTTCGAGCCAGCTTATGACGAGAGCAGCGACGATACAGCGATGTTGCGAGCGGTGCTGCAATCGGATCATGCTCGTAATATTACGCCAGTATCGGTGTATCGCCAGCCAGATTTTGACGGCGCGGAAGATTAACTGTAGTAAAAGTGTTATAATATGTTCTATGATTGATTGTGTTATTACACTGAAGAAAATAATTGACAAACTGTATCAGCAGCAGGTTGATGTACAGTTAACGCGCCCCGACCCAAAGTTCGGTGATTTTGCGACGAACGTGGCGCTGCAGTTAGCAAAACCCTTGGGTAAAAATCCGCGTGAGATTGCTGAGGCAATCGCTGAGGAGCTGCGTGGTCGTGAGGAATTTAGTGATGTCAGTGTGGCTGGGCCGGGTTTCATCAACATAACGTTAAGCGACCAAGCGGTGCTGGAATCGTTGAAAGTGCGCCCAGCGACTAATCGTGCAGGAAAAACAGTGGTCATTGAGACTAATTGTCCGAATCCGTTTAAGGCCATGCACATTGGCCACGCCTTGAATTCAATTCTGGCGGACACGATGGCAAATTTGCTGGCAGTGGACGGCGCGGCGGTACACCGAGTGAGTTACCACGGCGATGTCGGCACGCACGTTGGCAAGAGTATGTGGGCGATTTTGCGCGAGATTGACGGCGATGTAAATAAATTGAACGAAATCCCAGCCGATAAGCGAAATGAATTTATGAGTCGCATGTACGTTGAAGGTGCGCGTGCGGCGAAAGAATCTCCAGAGGCGAAGGCGGAAATTGATGAACTAGCTAAGCAATCATTCGTCCTGGATGATCCGCTATATAAACAAGTTTACGAAATCTGTAAAAGTTGGAGTTTTGATGAAATTGACTCTAATGTTGGGCGACTTGGAAACGTGCCGATTGAGCGACGTTATGTTGAGAGCGAAACTGAAGAATTGGGCAAATCTCTGATTAAAGAGAAAACTCCAGAGGTGTTTACCAAATCTGACGGTGCGTATGTCTTTAAGGGCGGCAAATACGGCGCGTTTGATAACGTGTTTATTGGGTCTCACGGCAATGGTCTTTATGGGGCGCATGATATGGGATTGATTCAGTTGAAATATAAGGATTATCCGAACTTGGACTTGTCAATTACGGTAAATGGCGAGGAGCAAGCAGCATACTTCCGCGGCGTGATTGCGGCTAGTGAATTGTCGATTCCGGCTTTGAAAGGAAAATTATTTAATTACGCGACTGGCTTGGTTAAATTGACAACTGGAAAAATGAGTTCGCGAACAGGTGAGGTTGTTACAATTGGCTGGCTGTTCGACGAGTTTAAGAAAGCAATTGAAAATGCTGGCGGCGAGCCAACTGACGACGTGATCGCTGGTGCGCTTCGTTATCAATTCTTGAAAGTGAAGATCGGCGGCGACGTCATATTTGATATTAACGACGCGGTAAGTTTGACGGGAAATACGGGAAGCTACTTGCAATACGCCCATGCTCGAGCGCGAGGTATTTTAGCTAAATCCGATAAAGAAATTGCCTTTCCGACAGAGTTGTTTGACGAGGATAAGATGCTGGTCAGAAAATTGAGCGAGTATGTGGATGTGGTTGATCGCGCTAAGGAAAGTTTGGAACCTCATCACATCTGTACATATTTGTTTGAATTGGCGCAAGAATTTAATCGATATTACGAGAAAAATCAGGTTATTGGTAGCGACAAAGAGGCGCATCGTGTAGGAATCGTGGCAATTTATGCCGACATTCTTAAGGCTGGACTGGCTATTTTGGGAATCGTGGCACCAAATAAGATATAATATCCAATATAAATAATAAAAGGAGAATTTATTATGACAAAACCTAGTGTTGATAAATCGGCTAAAAAATTGACCCCTAAGAACATTAAAGCTGCTAAAAAAATTGCCGCCATTAAGGAAAAGAAAATTGTAAGTGCAGCTATAAAAGACACTCATATGGCTGGATTTGTTAATTTTATTCGCGAACAGGGTGTTGTCGGTATGGCGGTTGGTTTGGCAATCGGTACCGCAGCTGGTGATACTGTGAAAAAATTGGTAACAGCATTTATTGATCCGTTAGTACAGTTGATTGTTGGCTCTCAACAAGGATTGCAATCAGCTTCTTTTACGGTTGAAATTGCTGGACGTAGGGGTGAGTTTTTATACGGCGCGTTTGTTAGCTCACTGATTACGTTGATAGCCGTTGCATTTGTTATATATGCAATTGTTCACTTCTTGAAACTCGATAAATTAGACAAGAAAAAGGACTAATCGCTTAGCTAATAAGCGTGCCTACCGATTCTCCGCGAGTTGCGCGGAGAATATTTCCGTCTGTGAGTAAATCACAAATTATAACTGGAATATGCTCGTCCATAGCTAGCCCAATTGCTGCCTTATCCATAACAGCAATGTTAGGATTTGTTAGGGCTTCTTGGTAAGATAAATGATCAATTTTTACAGCGTCAGGGAATTTCATAGGATCTTTATTATAAACTCCGTCGACTTTCGTTGTTTTAACTACGGCGTCACATTGCATTTCTAGTGCTAGATTTAACGCTGCGGTATCAGTAGTCAGAAATGGTCGGCCGGTGCCGCAAGCCACAATAACAATGCGGTTTTTCTTAATATGGCTAATGGCGCGTCGGAAAGTATAGTGATCAATAAATTGATTCACTTCGACCGTGGACAATGCGCGAGTTGGCAATCCTGCGTCGTTCAATACGTCCGCCAGCGCAATGGCATTCATTAGCGTAGAAAGCATGCCGATATTATGAGCGGAAACAGGTTGAATTCCATGACCGATGATTTGATTGCCGCGAACGTAATTGCCGCCGCCAACCATAATTACAATTTCAGCCCCGTCGTCCAGCGCTGGTCGAATTTGTTCGGCAATCCAGCGAGCGCGTTTTGGGTCAAAGCCGCTGGCGAATTCGCCTTGAAGTTGTTCACCTGATAATTTGAGTAGGATGCGTTTTGTCATGATTTTAGTTTAGCACGCCTTATGGAAGTGGTAAAATAGAGATATGAAAGCAAGTTTTAAGCCGAAAAAGATTTTGTGGGTGGATTTGGAGATGACTGGACTAAATCCAGTACGTGATGAGATTTTGGAAGTGGCGGCAATTGCGACGGATTGGAATTTTAAGGAAATTGCTACGTACGAAGGAATTGTGCGCCACGATTCGGAAAAGTTGGCTAAGTTGTTGGACCGAAATGCTGGTTTTTGGAATGAACATCCGGAAGCACGACGCGGGCTGGAGGAGCAGAATGAATCGGGCAAACCTTTGGCGGAAATAGAGCACGAATTGTTGGCGTTTTGCGATGAGCATTTTGCGGGCGAGACGAAGATTCTGTTAGCAGGCAATTCAATCCATCAAGATCGTCGATTTATTGACCAATGGTGGCCAACGTTGTCAAAAAAACTACATTATCGCGTGTTGGACGTGAGCGCGTGGAAGGTGGTGTTTGAAGGTAAATACGGTAAGAAATTCACCAAGCCAGAAGATCATCGAGCGCTGGAAGACATCCGCGGCAGCATTATGGAGCTTGAATATTATTTGAAAAAGGTGAAAGTATGACGCATAAACAATTTGAAGAATTTATTTTAAGTTTGCCTGGAGTGTGGCTTGATTATCCGTTTGGCGAGGGTGTTGCGGTATATAAATTTGGTAGAGATAATGACGGCGCGGGGAAAATGGTGGCGTTGGTGAGGGAAGGTTCAAAGCCGCTCAGAGTAAGCCTAAAATGCGATCCGTTGTTGGCGCAGAATTTACGAGAAAAATACGAAACGGTTTTACCAGGCTATCACTTGAACAAGAAGCATTGGAATACAATTATTTGTTCAGGTCAATTGACTGACGAAGAAGTCTTTGATTTGGCGAGGTTGAGCTATCGATTAGTCTCGGAAGCTTAATCTGCCTTAATAATTTGATTGATCTGCTTCTGAATATTCTCTAAGTCGCCAGCAGTTTTTACTAGCCATTCGCGCATCTTTTTTGACTTGGTGGATTTATATACCTTTCTCATCATGTTGATTGTATCTGTTATTTGCACATTCATCTCATGAGCATAGGTAATATCCAATTGCGCGTTCAGAAGAGCTTCATCCAATTTTTTCTCTAATTTTTCTGACGGATCTAGAGCGAGGATATCCTTCTGTTTCTCCTTATAATTGATGCCGGTTGTCTGAAGTGCTTCGCCCATTGAGGCGTCTGCGGTGGTCAGTACTGCAACTAGGGAACTATTAGTGGTTTGTAAGCTGGTCGAGCGGAACTTATTATTGTATTTTTTGGAAATAGTGAGTAACTTATTAACACGTGATGCAACTTGTGACGGATTAGTATTTGGCATAGAATCTTGTGAAAAAACGAATATCGCGATCAGGGTTATCAAGCCGATAAAACTCAAAATAGCGATGATGATTTTGGTTTTTTTATCAAAACCTTCCGCTGGCGGAGGTGTGGCAATTTGATTCAGATAATCGATACCTTGAGGTTGGTTGTTCAAATTGTCAGGATACATATTTCTATTTAACCACAAACAATAACAGAGGTAAAGAGTGATATAATAAAAATATGAATGATGCCAAAGAAGAAGTGCGGGCGCGACTGAACATCGAGGATGTGATTGGTGAGTATGTTCAGTTGAAGCGAGCGGGTCGCAACTTGAAGGGTTTGAGTCCGTTTACCGATGAACGAACCCCAAGCTTTATGGTTAGCCCAGAAAAGCAGATTTGGCATGATTTTTCTTCTGGAAAAGGTGGCGATATTTTTACGTTTGTGATGATGGTGGAAGGAATGGATTTTCGTCAATCACTGGAACATTTGGCTCGGAAGGCGGGCGTTGATCTGACTTTGTTTTCTAATGGCGACGGACGAACAGCCAAGCGCCGTGCCAGGGCTAGAGAAGCGTTGAAATTAGCCGCCAATTTTTATCAGCAAAATTTGGTAAAAAATTCGACAGCCTTAAATTATGTGGTAAAAAAACGGCGATTAAATCGTCAAACAATTGGTGATTTTTTGATTGGTTATGCGCCGGAGAATGGCGACACATTGACGAAAGCATTGGAAAAAAGAGGATTCTCTAGGCAGGAATTGGCGGATGCTGGCTTGTCGAATCGGTTTGGTGGCGATTTGTTTCGCGGGCGAATGATGGTGGCTTTGAGCGATGGCAATGGTGAAGTTGTGGGATTTACGGGCAGAATTATTCGTGACGATCCGCGCGCGCCAAAATACTTGAATACGCCGCAAACGTTGTTATTCGATAAATCACGACATATTTTTGGTTTGCATCAAGCCAAGGAGGCGATTCGAAAAAGCGATGTAGCGGTGATTGTTGAGGGCAATCTGGATGTAATTAGCAGTCATCAAGCGGGCGTCAAAAACGTAGTTGCGACCTCTGGTACGGCGATGACGACGCAACATTTGAAGTCGCTTAGTCGATTGGCGGGGCGGATTCGCTTGGCGTTTGATGGCGATCGAGCGGGAGTTAACGCGACGGAGCGGGCGATCAATTTGGCACAGGAAGTCGGCGTGGAGCTGGAAGTGGTGAGTTTGCCTGATGGCGTCAAAGATCCAGACGAATTGATCCAAAAAGATCCAGCGCTTTGGCAAGCGGCGATTGACCAATCTCAGCCAGCGGTGGATTGGGTGATTGCTAGATATGCGGAAATGGAGAATTTGAAGTCGGCGGAAGGCAAGCGGCGATTTTCGACTATTGCGTTGAGGATTGTCCGAGGTTTGAAAGATCCGGTGGAACAAGAGCATTATTTGTCAGTGATTTCTGAAAAAACTGGCGCGTCAATTACCGCGCTGAAGGCGAAATTGTCGAATGAAAAAGTTGCTGAACATCAATTGAAAAAGGCAAAAATTGAGAAAGAAAAACCGACTCCGGTTCAGGATGAAACTGAGGATATGCTGGCGGGGCTGGCAGCGAGTGAAAAATCCGTGCGGCGTTGGTTGGCGGCGGTTTCTGGCGAAATGTTGGATGATGACAACGCACGGCAATTGATTGGTTATTTGCGGAAGAACCCCGACGCGGATTTGGGCGAGGTTCCGCTGGACTTGCAAAAAATCGAACAGTATGTGAAAATAGTACAGTTGAAAAGTGAAAGTCGTTACGCCAATTGGGAGCAAAAAAGCTTAGACGAAGAGATGGCTCGGCTAGTCAGACAGATAACAATCAAACATCGCGAAAACAAAAAGAATCAATTATTAACGCAGCTTAGAGAGGCCGAGGCGTCGGGCGATGAGGTTTTGTCTCAGAATTTGCGCCAGAGCTTAAATAATCTGATTAAGGAGAAAATGTGAGCGACGATATCACGACGAAGCCAGTAAACTTAAACGAAGATGATGATTTTGATCCAACGCTTATAGACGAAGAAGAATCGGAAGATTTGGATTCGTTGACAACTGGGCAATATTTGGACGACGTGTCGGATGACTCGGTCAGGCTGTACTTGCGCGAAATTGGTAAAATTCCACTACTTAGCGCTGAGGAGGAAATGGACTTGGCGCGACGAATTGTTGAAGGTGATAAAAAGGCCAAGGACAAGATGGCTGAGGCGAATATGCGTTTGGTGGTGTCAATCGCTAAGCGATATTCGGGTCGTGGCTTGGACTTTTTGGATTTGATTCAAGAGGGAAATACTGGGCTTTTGCGTGCAGTTGAGAAGTTTGATCCAGATAAGGGATTCAAGTTTTCGACTTATGCAACTTGGTGGATTCGTCAGGCAATTACGCGTGCGATTGCTGATCAGGCGCGAACGATTCGTATTCCAGTTCACATGGTGGAAACAATCAATAAATTGCTGCGCACTCAGCGACGAATGACACAGGAATTGAACCGTGAGCCGACAATTGAAGAATTGTCTAAAGAGCTGGATATGGAACCAGAGAAAATTGAATATGTCATTAAGATCAAGCAAGACATTTCTTCTTTGGACGCTGGTGTTGGTCGCGACGGTGAAGATGACGATTCAGTTTTGCAAGATTTTATCGTTGACGAAGATACGGTTTCACCGGAAGATTCCGCTTCAAATCAATTGTTAAAAGAGCAAGTCCAGGAAATTCTATCAAGTTTGAGCGATCGTGAGCAAAAAATTGTTCGAATGCGTTTTGGTTTGGATAATGGAAAAAACCATACTTTGGAAGAAGTTGGTCAGGAGTTTGCGGTTACGCGTGAGCGAATCCGTCAGATTGAAGCTAAGGCGCTAGCAAAACTTCGCAAGCACAAAGACGCGAAAAAACTTTACGAATATCTGGATTAATTAACACTGTTCGGGCGATTTACAAAAATGGGCGTCGTGAGTTGCGGCGTCTATTTTTTGGTGTAATTGCTCGAGGCTGCCGTCGTTAATGATGAAATAATCAGCAATAGCAATTGGTCCACCTTTTTCCAAATTCTCGATTTCTGACCAGTCGCGCTGATCGACTTCGTGCGGTTGCATTGGGCGTTCTATGCGTTTAGCCATTCGTTGATAACGGAGGTATTTCGGTGTAACAATAGCAATAACGACAACTTGTCCAGGGAATTCGTGCTTAAGGAATTTATATTCACTCCAAGTGTATAATCCATCCAAAACGATTTTATTTTGCCCAGCGTTTATCAAGTCGTGGATGTTTTTTATGACGCGTTTGATTACGAAATCTTTGCCTTCACGGCGACGAATTTCTTCGCGAAATTGTTGTTGATTGTCCCAAGTTTTTTCAATTCCAGCCTCGTCCATGGCTTTATAAATAACGCCACCGAAGTAAATTTTTGGAAATCCTTTTTCTGTCAAATATTCGACAGCCGAACTTTTGCCGCTGCCCGCCAATCCAACCAGGGCGATAATTTTTGCGTATGGTTGTGTCATGTACTAATTTTAACAATTTGTTGACATTCTTCCAAATAGAGAGTATCTTTAAGCTACACACTATGGAAACACTTCATGGACATACTGAAGAGTTACCTCAGAATCTTCCTTCTGACCTTGATACTGAGGGTCAAGAAAATCTGGCAGAGAGCTATAAGATAATGGCTCAGATTGAAGAGCTGGAGTCGAAATTTGATCATAATCCAGATGGTAGCGAGAAATGGCAGAGGCTTATTAGCGAGCCTATCGAGGATCAATATGGGCAGATTTGGATGATTTGGGAAAATCCTGCCGCTTCATCATCTATTCCGAAAGATCGATATCAAATATATAAGATACTCAATGATGAAGATGAGTTTAGATATGCTTTCATAAAAGAGCTTGAGGTTGATCGTTACCCTGGGCACCACAAAACGTCTTACGAGTTTTTTGTTGGACCAGATGACGGTAGAGATGAGACTATAACGATATTCTTTGATGACAATAGAGAAATTGAGTATGTCCATTGTTATAGCTATCTGGAGGAGCGCAAGAGATTGTATGATAAGTACGAAAGAGCACAGAAGAAACTTGCTGAGGTGTCAATAATCAATTCTCTGACGATAGCCGCTTAAATGCTACAATAGAAGTATGAAGCGTCTAGTGGTTATTGATGGAAAGTCGGTGTTTTACCGAGGTTATTATGCTATGCCGGGATTGTCGATGGCTGACGGAACTCCGACTGGTGGTGTGTATGGATTTGTAAGTTTGGCAATTGAGTTAATTAAGAAATTAGAGCCGGATTATGTGGCGGTAGCTTGGGATAAACGAGGCACGAACATTCGCAAGCGACGGGAATTATATCCAGAATATAAAGCTGATTCAATTCTTACTCCCAAACCTCCATTTGGTTGATGTAAGACTTCAATCGTTCCAGGAGCTGGTCTAAAGTTTTCTCTTGGACATTCTGCATTTAAACGACATTCGATCGAGTGCCCTTTAATTTGAATGTCATCTTGAGTAAAGTTTAATCTTTCGCCAAATGCTACTTTTAATTGCCATTCTACTAAATCAATGCCTGTTATCATTTCTGTAATTGGATGTTCTACTTGAATACGAGTATTCATCTCCATAAAATAGAAATTTTTATCCTGATCCACTAAAAATTCAATCGTTCCAGCATTTTCATAGCCTACTGATGTTGCAGCTA
>CALHQU010000026.1 GCA_938038145.1 uncultured Candidatus Saccharibacteria bacterium | reverse complement strand
CCGTTAATATTGCGATAATTTTCGGAAAACTCTGTTATCTTAATTAGTGACCGACAAGACAAATAATCAATAGCCCTGGTTACTATTTCATCATGCGATGCGTATAATTTAGGCAAATTATTGAGCGGTAGCCAGGCTGCGTCGATAGCGTCGTCTCGTCCTGACACCTCTGATAGTTCGTTGACTATGAACAGATACGCACTGGTTTCGATCCATGATGTCTGACTGTTGCGTGGATCGTTGACGAGCCCTTTATATATTAATATTGGATCGTCACTAATTATCGTTCCAGTTTCTTCTTTTGTTTCGCGAATTGCTGCGGTAAAGGAGTCTTCTTCGGAATTGATGAACCCTCCAGGCAATGCCCATTCACCGCTGGATCGTTTTATCAAAAGAATTTTTTGTGCGATTGTGTTGATTATTACACTGTCTGCGGTGTAATTTGGACCGTCATACCATAATTTACGATTTATAGATATTGGCATTGTTTTTTTCATACAGCAACTAGAGTATTATTCAGTGCATTTTCAGCCAAAGCTGCTTTTACGTATTCACTATACTCTCTAATTTTATCACCTGGACCTGTATGTTTGCCAGGGGTGTCGCTCAATTTGACCGTAGGTACTCCATCGACTTCTGTGGCTTTCATAACAAAGTTGTTGGGTGTAATTCCAAGGTCGTTAGTCAAAGTCGTGCCCCAACCGAATGTTACATTTATTTTGTCCTTAAAGTAATCAGCTATCCTAATAATTTCGCCCACATCAAGTCCATCACTAAAGACGATAGTTTTCTCCAAAGGATCAATTCCGTTCTTTTTGTAAATTTCAATAGCCTTATTTCCAAATTCTATTGGGTCGCCGGAATCGTGGCGTAATCCTTTCCAAGAAGACCATTGATCTGGAGTGAAGTCGGCGAAGAAGAAGTCGGTTGTAAATGTATCTGTTAGGGCAATTGATAGCTCGTCGCCGTATGTGTCTTGCCAGTCTCTTAGTGCCTGATTGTGACCATTTAGTGGGTTGTTTCCGGCTTTGTCTGCCAGTGCAGCGTAGACCATTGGCATTTCATGTGCAAAAGTTCCAATCGGTTTTAATCCTAGTTTATGCGCCAAGTATATATTTGAAGTTCCGACAAAATTGTCGGGGAGTTCATTTGCGACTCGTTCAATTACATGCCTATGCCAATTAAAGCTAAAGCGTCGCCTTGTGCCGAAATCAGAAAATTTAATATCTGGGCGGCTTTTTAATAATTTGATCTTTTCGTCTAATCGGCGATCTCCTTCGGCATACACTTCTTCCAAAGAGTAACCTTCACGTGCGAGTTTGTTACGAAAATATATTTCATTTATCTCACTCATGATAACGGTTTCCCAGAATGTAACTAGGGGCCATTTTCCCGTAGCTTCAACCGCTAGGTCGCCGCGCTTATCATATCCGATCTTGACCGGAGGCAAGGGGTTACTTATTAGGAAATCAAGGTATTCTTGCGAAAATGTCGCTTTACCGTCTTGGTTTTGTAGTCCAGCTAAGTAGGCTACTTCATCAGGCCGCCATCCTTCGGCTAGCTCATTTAGTCTATCCTGTAATTCTGCTGGGGATACAAATTCGGATAATAGATTAGGGGAGCGATTTTTCAGTGTGAAAGTAACTTCTGCTTCAGGATGTTTTAAGAACTCGTTCATTCCCATAGTTGCTTTGTAGTAATCTAATCCTTGTGATATTTTTGAGCTCTTCTCCATTTAAAGTGCCTCCTGAATTATCTTCTTTGCTTCTTCGGTTGATATTGCTAATATTCCAGCCTCTTTCATTGCGGATAATGATTCTTCTTCGGCTGTCGAGGTTAATCCCACGGCGCGAATGGCGTCTATAAGTAAGTATGTAGTAACACGCCTGTCATCTTTGAAATGTTCGGCGATATCTAGGGCGGTAGATTTTACGCAAAAATCTGTTGCTAATCCGCCGAGAAATACTTTAACTTTTTCATGGGGTGTTTTTGGCGTTATGATAGATTCTAACGTTTCGTTTGTCTCGCTTTTACCCTCCCATCCAGAATATCCGTCTGTCTGACCGGTGCCTTTATTGATGATAATATCGCTAGGGTGGATATTTAGGTCTTCGTGAAAATCAGCTCCTCTAGTGTTGGCTACGCAGTGAACTGGCCATTTGTCAAAATGCGGTGTTTTTTCGGGATGCCAGTCTCGGGTGAATACAACCGTGCCGTCATGTTTTCGTATTTCGTCGACGATAGAATTGATGGGCTCAATGATTTGCTCTGCTTCGGCAACAGCAAGACTTCCATCGATAAAATCATTTTGTGGATCAACCCCGACAAATATATAGCTATACTTTTCCATAATACTAAGATCCTCCTTACTTAATGTATAGTTTACACTTACTATCTAGTCTAATGGTCAGTTATTGTATTGTCAACACTAATTTATGAAAAATATAAATTTTTTAGATTTTTACAGGGAGGTTAGTCTAAACTACGATCTAAATTCTCGAGCTTGCTTGAATTGAACTCATATAATTTTGCTGGACGATGCGCGCCGTCTCGCCACAGCTCATTGGTTTCATGAATTAAGTTTAAGCTGAGGAATTTTTTTCGAAAATTACGCTTGTCAAATTCACGACCAAAAACTATCTCGTAAACTGTTTGCAGTTGTGTTAAGGTAAATCTTCGATCCAGAAAAGCAAATGCCGAATTGGTATATGTCATTTTGGCAATTAGGCGTTCTTTAGCGTATTTAATGATGCTGGCGTGATCGTATGCCAGTTTTGGTATTTTATTTACATCAAAAAATGCTACCTCTAAATCTTCATTGTATGTAATATTGCGTCCACAACCCATGTAGGTCACAGATACTGCATGTCCTCGCGGATCACGATTAATCGTATCGAAAGTGTAAAGCTGCTCAATGTATCGTAGGTCGTCTTTAATTTTTACACCTGTCTTTTGGAAAACTATACGTTCGAGCGCGTCTGTAGTTGTCTCGCCCTTGGCGTTATACCCTCCAGGGAGGGCCCATTCTCCTTTAAAAGGTTCATTCGGTCGTTTTAATAATAGCACTTCCAGGGTATTGTTGTTTACTTGAAAAATTACTGCGTCCACGGTTAGCGTTGGAGGTGT
>CALHQU010000025.1 GCA_938038145.1 uncultured Candidatus Saccharibacteria bacterium | reverse complement strand
ACGCAGCTCTTAAAGCGGCGCAGGAAGCGGCTGACGATCAAGCAAAGTCGAACGGTACTATTGCGGCACCAGTTGATCCTGCAAGTTTGACTATTTGTGACGGTTGCGAATAATATGTCGTCACCGCGCAAATTTATATTTGTTACGGGTGGTGTATTGTCTGGTGTAGGTAAGGGAATTACCGCTGCTAGCATTGGCGCTGTCCTTCAAGCTAAGGGTATTTCTGTTTCGGTCCAAAAATGTGATCCATATTTGAATGTCGATGCTGGACTATTGAATCCAAAAGAGCATGGTGAATGCTTTGTGACAAAAGACGGTGCTGAAACTGACTTAGATTTGGGTCATTATGAGCGTTTTTTGGATTTGGAATTAACGCAAAAAAATGCGACATTATCCGGTCGATTATTGCGTGATTTGATTGCGGACGAGAGAGCCGGTAAATTTGGCGGTCAAACAGTGCAAATGGTCCCTCACCTAACCAATTCTATTAAGAAAGCTATTCATCTGGCTGCTGAGGGTGATATTCATATCGTAGAGATCGGTGGCACGGTCGGTGACTATGAAGGGCTCAGTTTTATTGAGGCTATTAGAGGATTCGCCCTAGATGTTGGTCGCGAAAATTGTCTATTTGTTCATGTCGTATATGTGCCGTTCTTAGAGGCGTCGCATGAATATAAGACAAAACCCGCTCAAAACGCTTTGGCTGATTTGCGTGGTTTTGGAATTATGCCTGATGTCGTGGCAGTTCGTACGGAAGGTCACGATAAACCGCCGCGTAGTATTGGTGAGAAAATTTCTATTTCGTCTGGTATTCGCAGCGAAGGAATCGTAATGATGCCAAATGTCGATACTGTATATGAAGTTCCACTAACAGTGTATCGCGACTTAGGCAAGCTACTCGGCGAATTTACTAATAATTCAGTTGAGCCAGATTTACGACGTTGGCAACATTTAGCCAAGCGAGATACATCAGAGTATGCTAAGTGTGTTACGGTAGGTTTGGTTGCTAAATATATAGATAATTCTGACACATATTTATCTGTAACAGAGGCACTTAAGTCTGCGGCTTGGGCAAACAAAAGTGAAATATCTATAAAATGGATTAATGCTGAGACTGCAAATGAAGCGGATTTTGACAGTGTTGATGCTATTGTTGTTCCGGGAGGATTTGGATCTCGTGGTGTAGAAGGTAAGATTGCTGCCGCAAAGTATTGCTTAATGAACGATAAGCCATATCTGGGTATTTGTTTGGGAATGCAGGTTGCGGTTATTGCCGCGGCGCGTTTGGGAGGTTTGGCAAACGCTAATAGCGAAGAATTCGGCGCTGATTCTGATAACAACGTAGTGTATATTATGGATGGGCAGCAAGGCAAAGAGTCTACAGGGGGGACTATGCGTCTTGGAGATTATGTAGCCAACCTAAAGCCAGGTTCCGTTATTTCCAAGACATACGATGCAACTGAAGTAGTTGAACGCCATCGTCATCGATATGAAGTGAATCAAAAGTTTATTCAAGAAATTGAACAAGGAGGCTTGATTGTTTCTGGAACTTCACCAGATGGTAAGTTAGTAGAATTTGTTGAGGCGCCAGACCATCGATATTTTGTAGCAACGCAAGCACATCCAGAATTTAAGTCGCGACCGTTTCGTTCACATCCGTTATTCTTTGGTTTAATTAGATCTATATTGACAAAATAGGGCTTTATATTGTATAATCAAGAGCATCGTGAAAAAAATTGAGACTTTTTCAGGATCTGAGGCTATAAAAGATATTAAACAGTGCGCTAAAAAGGGCGCATCTGAAGGTCTGTATGATCCAACCCCAAGAAGACTGCGCATTCCTCTTGAGTTGGCTACTGGTTTGCTTGGTAATGTGGATGTTGTTGTTGAGGGGGCTGGTAATCTTTTGGAGACAACTAAGAAAACCGAGGAGAACGAGGGTATTATATTTGCTACGAGTCACCTAACGGACGTTGATGTTTCGACTGTTGCTAGCGTAGTTTCTGAGTTTAGACATATAGGCGTGACAGTAGCCTCCACTAATATGGGTCTTTGGCATCAGAGGATACCATATAAACTTGTTGGGATGGATAACTTTTTTCAAGTTCCGTATGGAAGAGATCTGTCTGTGGAAAAAGATGCTATTGATAATAAGTACGCGTTGCCATTTAATGATGACGATTACTTAGGTCTGCAAGAAAAAATAACAGATAGTGGACTTTCTGTTATTACTGCAGCACATAACCCGATGAGCAATATTGGGATAAAAAATGACGGTGAACTGCCAGAAAAGGCGGGTAAATTAGCTCCTCATCTAAGCCTGGCGACGGGTGCTACTATAATTCCTGTACTTATGCAGGTTGAGGGTCAGAAGAGAAATCCAAACCAACTTAATGACAATGCGATACATCCAAAACAGTATTTAGGTAAAAAAACTGTGCGACTGGTATTTGGTGAGACTATTAAGCCTAGTCCTGATGAAGTTGAAGCTTATGCCAATGTTTCGCGTGAAGCGTCTTACTCAGAGGCGGCTCGTGAAAAGCAGCGTCGCATATTGGAGGCGTTTGGTGGGGAGGCGATATTGGGGTATATGCGTGATAAATATGATCCGGTATTGGCTGCGTAATAAGGAGAGATAGTTAAAATGACTGCAGGAATAGATAAATTTAGCCCAACCCCAGAAGAGCAAGAATTGTTCAATAAAGTTTTCCATCCAGACATCACTGAAGAGCCTGATGCTGGCGTAAAAGAAA
>CALHQU010000024.1 GCA_938038145.1 uncultured Candidatus Saccharibacteria bacterium | reverse complement strand
AAGTGGTACGCGAGCTGGGTTCAGAACGTCGTGAGACAGTTCGGTTTATATCCGGTATGGACGATAGGAAACTTGAGAGGATCTACCCCTAGTACGAGAGGACCGGGGCGGACGCACCTCTGGTGTATCGATTGTGGCCACCTGCTGCATTGTCGAGTAGCTATGTGCGGACTAGATAAGCGCTGAAAGCATATTAAGCGCGAAACTAACCTCAAGATAAGGTTTCCCTATGAGGACACAGAAAGACTATCTGTTTGATAGGCGCAAGGTGGAAGTACAGTAATGTATGGAGCTAAAGCGTACTAATAGTCCCATTGCCTTTTTATGTCCTTGTCCGTGGAGTTTATGCTTGCATAAACATTGCGGATAAGGTAGACTTAACTAGTAATTGGTACTTTTCAAAAGTACCGGTCAATTAAAAATCAATTCCGTGCTGATGTTGGACATCGAAGAAAGGGGTTTGGCCCACCGTGGAGTATATACGGAACCAAGCGTCGTAACCCCCTCCTTCGGTGCCCATAGCGAGGAGGAAACACCTGTTCTCATTCCGAACACAGAAGTTAAGCTCCCCAGCGGCGATTATACTGCGAAAGTGGGAAACTAGCACGGTGCCGAATTATAAGAAAGCCATCCTAATAGGGTGGCTTTCTTCTTTGTCTTAAAACGTTTGTGGTATGTTTTGGCGGGTGATAGAATATATGTATGTGTATAGTGTGTAGGGTGGCTACTGGCGGTATGGCGATTGCTATTGCTCTAACGCCAACGGTTAATATAACGGCACCCAATGAGACTAAGAGTGATGCGAAGAAGGCGATTAGTGCTAAAATTTTCTCTGAAATAAAATCTCCGTCGTCGCTATCCAGCTTTAAGGTGTCAGATATCCAGACTCCAGATTGGCATTCTATATCTCAATCGTCAAAAAAATCAAATTCTGGGGTGAAAAAAGAAGTCACATACACAATATCAACAAAGGGTAATGTCCGATCAAACTTGTCTGAATTCTCGAAACAGGTAAACGAAACCTTAAACGACAATCGAGGCTGGGCGCGTATGGGAATTGTTTTTAAAGAGGTGAAAGAGAGTGGGAGCTTTAACCTAGTTCTGTCGCAAGCTGAATTGATGTCCTCATTCTCGTCAGGCTGTGACGCGGATTGGAGCTGTCGAGTCGGGTCTTCTGTTATTATCAATGATAATAGATGGTCTGGCGCGACTACAGCGTGGAATAAAGCAGGTGGCGATATTCGTAATTATCGACATATGGTAATCAATCATGAAGTTGGGCACTGGTTGGGGCATGGGCATTTGAATTGTTCTGGGGTTAATAATCCAGCAGCGGTTATGCAGCAGCAATCAATTGATTTACAGGGGTGTGCTTTTAATCCTTGGCCGCTTGATAGTGAATTGTGGTCAACTACGCTGGGGATAGAACTATGAAATTGATAAAAAATTATCATATACTTAAATTAGCTATTGTCATAAGTTTTATAACACTGATAATGATATTGGTGTATGGATTTGTGAGCTGGAAATCTTGGGAAAATGTTCAAAGCGTAACAAAAAATACTAATGAGGTGGAGGGCTCGCTGTTTGTTAATTTGCAAAAAGACAAATTATCCGATGAAAAATTGAACGAATATTTGGCTGATTTAAAAAATAAATGCCAAAGCTGCGATGTGGTATTTTTTATATCTTGGCAGAAGAACGTTAATGCTAGATTTAAAAAGTATTCAGAAGAATGTAATAAATCGGTAGAGAAGATGAACCGAACTATGCAGAGTATAGAGAAGATTGTCAGCTTTATGGAATTTGATAAGGAGTTGAGCGGTGAAATACGTATGGTGTCAGATAACCTATCGAAGACTAAGCAAAATGACTTTGTTGCTATGGAGAAAATATGGACTGGCGTAAAGAAGAGACTGGAATCCAGAGAAGATGAGGTTGACTTACGTAAGTTAGCGATAAAGAGAATAGACGCTATTTTATTGGCTGTGCGTGATTTGAAGTCGGCTAACGAAAAGAAAGATAGCGACCAGTTTACTATAGCCAGGGATAAATTTACTGTGGCTATTAACGCCTGGATTGGCTTGCAAAATGAACTAACGCAAGAATCTCAGCTTAGAATAGACAATCTATTAAGAGAGTTTTAGGATAAATCTACAATAAAAAATAGCCCCCGTGTGATGGGCTATTTTTCTTCTCGAATCTCGCAGAAAACGAGAATTTTTTGTGGTGGAACTCATAATTTCTAAAGCTCCAACAGGTGCCGTCAGTAACTGACTTTATTAGTATAGCTAACACCTCAGCAAAATGCAATATTTTATTCACAATAAAAAACTACTTATGTAAATATTGACAAAGCGTTAGTTATATGCTAGCATATAAACATAACACATATCATGTGTGATATATAAAGGTGAGGGTTTCCATTTAAATTTATGTGGAAATCTTTTTTAAAAATGGAGGAAAACCTTCCTATGGCAGGAACAAAGGCTGGCGGCTTAAAGGCTGCTCAAAAAAATCTAGCTCGCGATCCAGATTTTTACGCAAAAATCGGACGCAAGGGCGGTAAAAACGGTCGAACTGGTGGCTTTGCCGCAAATCCAGCTTTGGCTCGTATCGCTGGTGCTAAGGGCGGACGCATTTCACGCCGTACTAAGAAGACAGTACAAAAAATTGCAGAATAAGACCGCTCCAATCTCTTAAAATTAGCCTCCGTATGAGAGGCTTATTTTATTTGATATCTTTTAAGCTGACAGGATTTTGCTTGATTTACGCGCCATTTTGATTGGCAATTGATGCATCTGTAAGATGAGGAAGTGGTTTGCAATCCAACTGCGCCACACTGAGGGCAAAGACTACGTTTATGTAGCCAATCCCTGTAACTATCCAAAGAATCTTGAATATTATCGTCGTCCATACTGATGGTTAATCTGTATTTTGGCGCCAAAGTATCGACGGCGTATTCCCAGGCGGATCTTTCCATTTCAACTAACTGGATATCATATTGATAATTTTTATGACCAAGCTTAGCATGGGCGATTTCGTGTAAAAGTTGCACTAAGTCTTCTTGTGAATCTAATTTTTCGTAATAGACTGTTTGTGAATTAGGGTTCCAGGAAAATACTTCACCCTCCTTGAACTGCAGTTCTGAAAAATCGTGTTCAATTTGAGGCAAGCTGACTGATGGCATTGTCATAGCATCCGTATAATACAATTTCTTCTGGGTTAGGGGCACTGATTATTTTTGGCACTGATATGGCGGCGGGTAAGTTTTCTGCCAGAAGACCGCTTAAAATATCTGAAAAATAGGATGGGAATACTCCCACGCTCCCGCCAATAACAACAACATCTGGTTGTGCAAAGGCAATGAGCGGTTGCAATCCAGCTTTTATCCTATTAGCAACCTCTTCCCAGACTTCCAGGGGTGTGTCTGATGATAATTCGCCAAAAATTCTCTGTAAAACCCTACCTGCAGCAATCTCTTCCCAAGTGGTAATCTTGCCATTGTAGTTCAAAGACATGTGTCCGCCTTCGCAATCGCTAAGCTCCTTATGTAGATTTCCATTCAGGATTAGGGAGGTGCCAACGCCGGTTCCTAGGGTGATGTATAGACCGCATCTGGGGGTTTTGGACAATCTGAGCATACTTGCCAGTCCTGCCATATTGGCGTCATTTGCAATGAATATTGGTATATTAGGAAAATATCGGGAGAGCAGCTCACGGATAGGTTGATTTTTCCAGCCGAGGTTTTGACACCATACTGCTACGCCGTCTTTAACTACACCTGGCAGAGCCACAGAAATTGCATCAATTGGTTTATCATTCGCAATCAGGTGAATTTGATCGGCGACGCGTTGAATATATTGGTCTACGTTTTTAGGGGTGGGGAATTTAATGATATGCTTAGGATTTTTTTCCTCGTCAAAGCTGGCTACTAATGTTTTGGTCCCACCTGTGTCAACCGTAATAATCATATATTTATTATATCACCAGCTTTACTTATAAGAGGTCATTATGATATAATAAAGAAAATTTGAGTGGAGATATAATATGAAGCGAGTAAATCAGACTGGATCAATTGGAGTTTTTGTAGTAGTAGGCGCTATTTTAGTGGCTATATCTTTGGCTGTTCTTTACGGAATTAGGCAAAATAATTTATCACAAGATGGATCACCGATCTCTAGTGATTTGGTAGCATCAGAGAATAGCAATAAGAATTCGCAAAACAACAGCACATCTCAGCAGTCCGCAGATCAAAAAACAAATAGTCAGTCAGGCGGAAGAGGTGAGGCACGAACTGACGTGAAGACTGAAGAGTCGAAAAAGACAACTCCTACACCTGAATCTTCTCAGTCTCAACAATCGCCATCATCTACAACGCCAGCTCCTTCTACTCCTTCTAAGCAATCTGATAAAGGATTACCAAAAACTGGACCAGAAGATGTGGCTATTTCTGCAGTGGCTTTTGGTATTTTGGCGTTTTTAACGGTGGCTTATCAGCGATCTCGCTATCTTATCTAGCTTTGACTTCTATCTATCTGTTGTGATATAATTGTGATAATCTGTGGGGATATTTTTATTATGTCCCTGAAGAATAATATCAATTTTAAGGAAGGGGTCTTTAGAAGACTTATGGCAGATGCCAAAATTACAATGGATGACCTGCTGGCTCAAGCAGGCGATAGTGTTAAACAACTTACTGTCGGTGAAACAGTTGACGGTACTGTTTTATCAGTAAAGAAGTACGAAATTTTAATCGATTTAGGACCTTTGGGTGTTGGTTTGGTCCCACGCCGCGAAGTTAGCCTTTCAAAGAACTACAATGTTGGCGATTCAGTAATTGCTAGCGTAATTGATACCGAATTGGAAGACGGTTATTCGCTACTTTCATTGCGCAAGGCTGCGAAAGATCGTGGTTGGGATGAAGTTATGGCTAAATTGGAATCTGGTGAGATCATCACCGTTGTGCCATACGACGCTAACCGCGGTGGACTACTAGTTGAATACGAAGGCATTCGCGGATTCTTGCCAGTATCGCAATTGTCAGCTGAACACTATCCTCGTGTAGGTTCTAGCGACAAGGACGAAATCTTGCAACGATTGAACAGCTTGGTAAAGAAGGATATCAAGGCACGAATCTTGGATGCTGACCGAAAAGCTAACAAATTGATCTTCTCTGAAAAAGAGGCGGTTAAAGAAGGTTTGGCAGAGCGATTCCAGAAGTTGGCAATTGGTGACACAGTTACAGGTGTTGTTACAGGTGTCGTTGACTTTGGTGTATTCGTTAACGTTGAAGGTATCGAAGGTTTGATTCACATTTCAGAAATTAGCTGGGAGCGTGTTAATAACCCATCTGACTACGTAAAAGTTGGTCAAACTATCGAAGCTAAGATTATTGCAATCGACAAAGAGCGCTTGAGCTTGAGTATGAAGCAATTGACCAAGGATCCATGGTTGGATGAAGTTGAGCAATTTAAGCCTGGTGAGAAAGTTGAAGGAACTGTAACTCGAATTACTCCATTTGGTGCATTCGTACAGTTGAGTCCAGCGGTTGAAGCTTTGGTTCATGTGTCAGAGCTTGGCGGTGACGGTACTGATCCTGAAAAGGTATTTACGTTGAACGAGCGTAAAGAATTTACAGTTTTGGATATCGATAAGGAAAATCGTAAGATTTCTCTTTCACTTGGCAAATCATCAAAGAAAAAATAATACAAATCCCCTGAAGCGTAGTTACGCCCAGAGGTGAGAGGAGCTTATTATGGCAGAAAAAATCGTCAATATTGCGGATTCGGTAACGGTTGGCGAGTTGGCCGAAACTCTGGGATTGTCAGTAACTACGCTGATTGGTGAATTGTTTAAGAACGGAATCGCTGCGACAATTAATCAGCGACTAGATTTTGAGACTGCACAGATTATTGTTGAAGAATTGGGGCTAGATGTGCAGCTGAAACGGAAGACGGTTTCTACAGAAATTCATCATCATGCGCATAAATTGTCAGATAAGGCAGTTCCTCGTCCGCCAATTGTGGCTGTGATGGGGCATGTTGACCACGGTAAAACGAGTTTACTAGACGCGATTCTTGATAAGAAAACAGCGGCTAGTGAAGCCGGAGGAATTACTCAGCATATTAGCGCTTATCAAGCTCAGCGCAACGGACGGACTATTACTTTATTGGACACTCCAGGTCACGAGGCTTTTGCGGCGCTAAGGCAGCACGGAGCTACATTGACCGATGTAGTGATTATCGTGGTGGCGGCGGATGATGGAGTTAAACCTCAGACTGTTGAGGCTATTCGATTTGCTAGGTCGGCTAACGCTAAAATTGTGGTGGCAATTAACAAGATTGATAAAGAGGCGGCTAATCCGCAACTGGTAAAGACTCAATTGGCATCTGAGCATGGTTTGAACCCTGAAGAATGGGGCGGCGACACTGTGATGGTTGAGGTTAGTGCAAAAACTGGCCAGAACTTAGACAAACTTTTGGATATGGTTTTATTGGTGGCGGATATGGAAGATTTGCGCGCAGATGAAGATGTTCCGGCTGAAGGTTTGGTTATTGAGGCGCACATGGAAACTGGTCGTGGCGCCGTAGTTGGCTTGTTGGTGGAGAATGGTCATTTGAGACCTGGTCATTATTTGGTTGCTGGGACGGCTTATGGGCGAGTACGAACGCTTCAAGATTTCCGTGGTAAAACCGTTAAAGATGCCGGTCCAAGTATGCCAGTGAATATGACCGGATTTAAGGAATTGCCACAATTCGGTGATGGATTTGAGATTGCGAAGAGCGAAAAAGAAGCTCGTAATTTGGCGCAAAAGGCTAAAATTGAACAAGAGAAAATGGCAGCCACAACCAATGTTACTGGCGCAGATATTCTTAAGATGATGAATCGAAAGCTTGATGCGGAAGAATTTAACGTAATCGTTAAGGCTGACGTTCAGGGTTCGGTAACGTCTGTGGTTGATAGTTTGAAGCTGATTGACACGAATGGCGAAGTTGAGCTTCATGTTGTTGGAACTGGTGTTGGCAATATTTCCGAGAACGATATTCATTTGGCGGTTGGCGAAAATACGGTGATTTATGGCTTTAATGTCGATTTGCCACCGGCAGTTAAGCGATTAGCGGCGCGTGAACACGTGGAAGTGCGGATTTTTAAGGTAATTTATGAACTACTAGATGACGCTAAGGCTTCAATGGAGGCTTTGTTAGCGCCAGAAATCGTTGAAACTGAAATTGGTGAGTTGGAAATTAAGGGCGTGTTTAGGACGATGCGCGAAGAAGTGATTGCTGGTGGTGAAGTGAAGCGCGGTAAAGTCGCTAAGGACTTGCTGGCGCGCGTAAAACGTGGCGGAGAGCAAATTGCTGAAGTGGAAGTTTCTTCTGTGCAGCGTCAGCAACAAGAAGCAAAAGAGGTCTTTGAAGGCGAAATGTGCGGATTGAGTCTCAGGACGAAGAAAAAGGTTACCTTAGAAATTGGCGACAAGCTGGAGTTCTTTACTAGGGAGTTGGTGAAGAAAACGCTGGGGTAGATCGCTCTAAGTATTGACTTTTTTGTGTATTTATGATAGTATCTTAGATATACATAAGTTTATTGCCATTCTGCGTGCAGAAGGCGAAAGGAAACCACCACAAAATGAGCAAAACACCCGAAGGAAGTCCATCCAGTACTAATGATGAATCAGCAGCATTAGAAGCTTCCGCTGTAAATAGAACTGAAGAGCAAAAAGATAATACTTCAGAAAATTTCGATGCAAATGAAAATCTTAGACAAAGTTTTGCAACTGTAATAGATTATCTAACTAACAATCCTGAAGCTGCTGAGTTTTTTATACATAAATTAAGTGAATCTCTTAATAAAAATAAGATGCAAGATCAAGAGCCTCAACCTTTGGGGATGGGGCCTACAAAACCAGATAATCAGTCTGATAATGCGACCTATGTTGATGACACCCCAACAGAAAAGATTAGCTTGGAGGCGTATGAAGCTGCTACTAATCTTAAGATTGCTCGAAGTAGATTCGCTAAAGCGAGTATTGCCGTTGAATCACACTTCTTTAAGAAGTTCTTTGGCGGAAAGAAGCGGCAAGAAGAGTTGAATGCTGCTACAGAGGAATTGAAAAAGAGCGAATTGGAATACATGCGTCTTAAGTTTGCTGATAAAATCGAAGCAGCAAAACAGGATCCAGAAAAACAGGCTGAATTAGCGGCGGAGATGGGGCAAGCAGCGTTTGCAAGTATGCAAGAAACCTCAAGAACAACGACAGATAAGTATGACGACATGCTTGATGATCGTAATATATTTAAGAAAGCTGCCGCTAAAGTTGGTAAAGTGTTTAATAATGGTGGTAAGATTGCTCAGACGCTGAAGTTGGGTAGTGCTGGTTTTGTGGGCGGTGCTATAGTAGGGTCTGTTGCTACATGGCCTATTACTACGGCTGTCGGTATTGTAACGGAATTAGGAGTTGCTGGAGCAACAAAGCAAGCTGTTCTGGAAGAGCATCGTGGCGAAGATCGCATAGATGACGACAGTCTTGAAGCTATAGATCCTTCATTTAAGGATACTGTGGCTAACATGAAAATTGACGATGTTATGAAGCATGCAGTCAATGTATCGATTGACAATCTTAAGGATGTGAGTATAGAGAGGCAGGATGCCCTGCGTAAGAAAGTACGATCGTCATTAGGTAAGTATGGTGCTGGTTTTGCCTTGGGTGGTTTTGCTGGTAAATTTTTCGGCGACTGGTTGTGGGATAACTCTGCGCATGCTACTGGTACTGAGAGTAACACTACAACACCTCCACAATCTGGTAGTGAGCAAATACCACAGAAGCCTAGCGGCGCATCTTCTATGAACAACATTGTAAATAGTGCTAATCTAGATACATCAAACTTCAATTCTTACGACTATCCTTGGGACTGGGCTGCCGAGAAGTTTGGTGACGCAAACGCAATGGATCAACTTCATAATCTGGCCGATAAAGCCATGGCTAATGGTCACACCGTGGAATGGTTTAATAACCCTGACGGATCAGTTTGGATGAAAGTTGACGGATCTAGCGTTACTGCTGACGTATTGAAGGTATTGAATAAATACGCTTAATAGGTAAAATATAAAAATAAACAAGGAGATAAAAAAATGTTTGAAATTACTGACGAATTCTTAGCACAGGCTGGTTTTGGATCATTGCCTGCGGATAAAAAAGAACAGATGAGGGAAGACGTCACTGACAGTGTTCAGTCTAAGATTACAAGGAAGATTTTACTGGCTGTTGGCGAAGCGAAGCTGGATGAGTTTATGAGATTACTGGATGGCGACGATGTTTCTGCAGTATTGAATTGGTGCGCAAATAATGGTGTTAATTTAATGGAAATTGTTCAAGCCTCGATGAATGAGACTATGATTGAGCTACAAAAATTATACAATGACGCGCTGAATATGATTCGCGGATAGTAATATTAAACAGTTACTGGTATAATTTAACTTAATCATATAGACGAAAGAAAAGGAGGACTATGTTCCAACTGAATGAAGAATTTCTTAAAGAATTGGGGCTGGACCAGCTGCCGGAAGATCAGCAAAAATCGTTGTTGCAGCATATTTATAGCGAGTTAGAGCTTCGAGTTGGCGAACGATTAAGCCAGGGAATGAGCGATGCTCAGCTGGAGGAGTTTGCGGGAATTATCGATAAAACTCCTGGTGCTGTGGATGATTTTCTGATGAAACATGCGCCTAATTATCAGCAGGAACCGATGCTGCAGAAAATGTCACAAGCTTCAGGTTTGCCTGTTGATGATCCGCGCCTGAAGGATGAATTCGCAGCTACTAAGTGGCTAGAGGTCAATCGACCAGATTATCGTGACGTTGTGGCTGCAGTGATGGCTGATCTTAAGAAGGAAATTATAGCCAACCGCGATGCTATTTTAGGTGGCATGAGTACACCTTCAGCGCCGCAGCAGACTCAAAGCGACTTTGATTTGGCTGCTTAGTCAGTGAATTTAGGCTTGATGACCGCGGATAAATTCTTCTGCGGTCATTGTTTTTCCGCTGGGTGCGATGAGCTCGTCGATAATTAAATAGTTGCCATCGGCGAATTTTTTATCAAGATGAGAATTCGGAGTTTTGTCACAATGGGATTTCGTGATGATGATATCTCGATCGTCGATTGTCATTCGGCTACGCGGAAACCCGAGGTGTGCGCGGACGTGAGCTTCAGCTTCGGCGGCGGTCATACGTTCCATATTGAGCCACGAATTGTCCTTGCTTAATAATTGGCAGTACGAAGCCTGAGAATCGTCCTGTGGCGTTGGTTGAAGATTTCCATTGATGATGTTTGGCAAGTTTTTTATTAGCATAGAAGTGCCATCGTGAAATAATTTGTCGTACAGCTCGAACTTTGTTTCTTTTCCAGTGAGGGATTGTCGAGTTTGGGTGTATATTGGACCGGCATCCATTTTACTATCAAGTTGCATTATTGATATGCCAGTTTCGGTATCTCTATTGGCTATGGCTGATTCTATAGGTGAAGGTCCTCGATATTTTGGTAGTAGAGAAGGGTGAACATTGATAATTCCCGGTGTAAATAAGTCGATAATTGACTGGGGAATGATTTTTCCGTATGCAACCAAAACTCCCGTTACTGGCTGAAGCTGTTTTATGTAGTCGGCAATTTCACTGACTTTGATTGGCTGTAAAACTGGAATATTGTGAGACTTGGCGAATGTTTTTACTGGAGGTTCGGTAAGCTTGTGTCCGCGACCGCGCTTGGTGTCGGGTTTGGTAATAACGCAAACAACGTTAAATCCCTCTTCAACGAGAGCTTCTAAGGTAATTAGGCTGTAATTTTCAGTCCCAAAGAATACTATTTTCGGCGATATCTTTGTCATAATCTAACGGTTGCAACTCGCCTTTCTCATCGAGCGTATAAAAAGCGTCTTTCTTATCCTTAATATGGTCTATAAAAACTAATCCGTTACAGTGGTCTATCTCGTGCTGCAATACGCGCGCCAAAAATCCTTCGGCTTTAATTCGCACTTCTTCGCCATCTAAATTCATGGCTTTTACGCGAATTTTACTATAGCGGGGAACTTTTCCGTAAATGCTTTTAACGCTTAAGCATCCCTCAAAGTCTTCAACAACTTCGCCTTCATATTTCACGATTTCTGGATTGATAAGAGTGATGAATTCGCGAGTTGATTTTCTTTCAAAGTCGGCTCGAACAATCACAACACGCTCTAATTTATCGACTTGCACAGCAGCCAGGGCGGCACTAATTTCGTGAGGTCTGGAATCCTCCCAATCCAGTGCGGCTGCGGTCATTTCGTCTGCCAGTTTTACAACATCATTAGTAACAACGTGGATTTTTGATGATTTTTGGCGAAGATGTGGGTTTGGTAATGTGATAATATCGTCTTTTGTCATTGCTATAATTATACCAGAAATTACAGTAAACTTACAGGGTCGAGCTCGTACTGCCAGTGTGATGACGGCAGGAAATTCAAGACGTCAAGAAGCTCTTGTCGTTTGGGGCTTTTTATTACGATTTGCCATCGATATGTATCGCGGACGCGCTCATAAAAAGCGGGCGTTGGTCCAAAAACTTCAATGTTATTAAAATTGGATTTTAATAGTTCGGACAATTTTTTAGCGTTCCTTGTGGCGGCAGATTCGGTTTTATAAACGCAAGTTAGTTTTAATAAGTAAGTGAAGGGTGGAAAGTTGGTTTTTTGCCGCTGAGATATGGTTCTTTGATAAAATTCTGTATAGTTTTGAGATAGTCCATTTGTGATGGATGGGTGATTTGGCTGATACGACTGGACGACAACTTCTGTTGGTGTGCTTGACCTGCCGACGCGGCCGACGACTTGGGCGAGCAATTGAAATGTTCGTTCGGGCGATGAATAGTCAGGGAGAGAAAGTCCGGTGTCAGCCTGAACGACTCCGACGACTGTTAAATGTGGCAAATCTAGTCCTTTGGCGATAACTTGCGTGCCGATAATTATATCTATTTCGCCATTTTTCAGTTCGTCATAACGCTCGTCCACGGTAGCTTTCAAATCGGTATCTTTGTCAAATCGAGCAATTTTTTTGTTCGGGAATAACCTCTGTAATTCGTCTTCAATTCGCTTAGTTCCGATACCTTTATGGATGATATCGGCGTTTTTACATTCAGGGCAACTAGTAGGAACTTTGGTTGAAAAACCGCAAATGTGGCATGACAATTTATGACTATCTGCATGTAGCGTGAGCGGAATAAAACAGCGTGGACAACCAGCCTGCCAGCCGCAGTTATCGCATAATGTGATTGATGCTGTGCCGCGCCGATTGTGAAAAATAAGAACTTGCTCGTTTTTTGATAGAGCTGTGTTTATAGATTTCAAGAGTGGGTCGGAGAGGAATTGATGTTGAGTAAAATTGTTGCGCTTTGTCATGTCAACCAGCGTCACGTTGGGGCGAACGGTGTCTGGTCTTGCTGGTTTTGTCATTGTAATGATTGGCGTGTTTGATTTTTTTGCAACGTAATAGTCGGCAACTGCTGGGGTAGCGCTACCCAGAATTAGCTTGCCGCGATGTTGATTCGTAAGGACTGAGGCGACGCGGAGGGCTGAATATCGAGGGGATTGTTCCTGCTTGAAGCTCGGTTCATGGCACTCATCAATTACCACAAGTCCAAGTTGTTGCACGGGCGCAAAAAGGGCAGACCGTGGACCAATTATTACTACCGGGTCGTTTGAGCTAATAACCCTTTTCCAGATTGCATATCGTTGAGCTTCTGTTTGTTTGGAATGGGTAACTATGACATTCGGCAGATGAGCGGAAAATTCAGCAACTAGTTGTGAGGTTAGGGCAATTTCGGGGACTAAAATTACCGCCGATCGCTCTTCTTTTAAGGCTTGTTTTGCGGCTTCTATGTATACTAGAGTTTTTCCTGAGCCAGTTACGCCGTGTAAAAGTACCGTTCCGGAATGGAGATTTTCGATAGTCTGGAGAGCTGCTTTTTGCTCATCAGTGAATACATTTTTTGTTCGATTTTCTGCTGGATTAACCGGGGTGGACTGGTTAATTGAGCGACGTTTTTTGGATAATCCGCTAGGTAAAATTGTTTGCCAGACGGTCGCTTGGTGCGTGGCATAATATTTGCTCATCCATATAGCAGTCTGAACAAGTTCGATTGGCAGAGGATATTCTTCAATGATTTTACTAATTGGCTTGACTTCAAAATCTGGTTGGCGAACTTCTTGTAGAACTACACCAATAGCATTGATCTTGCCGATTTCTATAGCAACAATCATTCCGGTTGGCAGTCTTTCTTCCGAAGAATACGTAAACGAACTTGCGTCGGCGCGGACGATTCTTGTTGGCGAAACCAAATAGTAATGCATGTTTATATTATATCGCGAAAAAAATGCTAAAATAAGCATATGTATTTTGAGAGTCGTTCGCAGGCTGGGGCAATTCTGGCTGATCAAGTACTGGAAAAGTATCGCTATGAAAACTGCGCAGTGGTTGCAATTGGCGAAGGTGGTGTGTTGGTTGGTGAGCAAATTGCAGTGAAGCTTCACTGTGTCCTCATGATGTTGTTGAGCGAGGGGATTGAGATTCCTGGGGAAAGTTTAAGCATTGGAGCGATGTCGCAGTCTGGGCAGTTTACGTATAATAGCCAATTTTCTGACGGTGAGATTAATGAATATACTAGTGAATTTCACGGTTATCTGGAAGAGAAAAAGCGCGAGGCTCATCAGAAAATGAATAGGCTTTTGGGCGATGGCGGAATCATCGATAAGGATATGCTGAAGGATCGGGTGGAGATTTTGGCGAACGATGGTTTTGGTGCTGATTTATCGGTTTTGGATGTGGCTTTAAGTTTTCTGAAGTCTGTTCGGATTGAGAAGTTGGTGATTGCGGTGCCGTTTTGTGGTGTGGCGGCGGTGGATAAATTGCATATGACAGTTGATGAAATGCATATTTTGGACGTGAAGGAGAATTTTATGGGATTGAATCATTATTATGAAGATAATACATTGCCATCCAAAGAGGAAACGATAGCGAAAATTAATCAGGTTATTTTGAATTGGAAGTAAAAAACTTGTCGGGTGTTGTAAAATTGTGATAAACTTTAATTAAGAAAGATGCGTTAGGGAGGTTATGTTAGACGTTTTTATTACATCTAGGGTGCGGCGAAAAATTGTAGTAGTATACGCTAAGTATCCTGATTTTCACACACATGTTCGCGGATTAGCAAAGCTAATTAAGGAAGATCCTGGAAACATTCAACGAGAATTGAAGCGACTAGAAAAGGTTGGATTTTTGCAGAGTGAAAAGCAAGGTAACTCACGTACGTATTTCACTAATAAACAATTCCCAATTTTTAAGGAATTGCAAAGTATGGTGATTAAATCTCAGCAATATTCAGCGCGATCAAAGCGCGGCATGGCTGATAAAGACTAATGACATTATTTGAGAAAATTTTAGCAGCTCGAGGCTTAACTACGCGTGCGGCGCGTGAGGAATTTTTACATCCGAATTACGTGTCAGTAAAACACGATCCGTTTTTATTGCCAGATATGATAAAAGCGGTGGACCGCTTGAAAAAGGCGCACGCTGAGGGTGAGAAAATTGTTATTTATGGCGATTACGATATTGACGGGCTGAGCGCAACGGCAATTTTACTGGATGCGTTTGGTAAGTTTGGCTTTAAGGAAGTTGGTTCATTTATTCCGAATCGGTTTGTTGAGGGTTACGGAATGACGATGGGTGCCGTTGATAAGGTGCGAAATATGGGTGCGGATTTAATTGTCACGGTTGATACGGGAAGTTTGTGTCATGCGGAAATTGAATATGCGTCGAGTTTGGGGATTGATACGGTGGTGACTGATCACCATAATGTTGCTGAGACTCCGCCGCCGAGTGTTGCTGCGGTTAACCCTAAGTTTCCTGGTCATAAATATCCATTCCGCGATTTGTGCGGTGCGGGTGTGGCGTTCAAGCTGGTGCAAGCTCTGCAAACTGAACTGGACGGGCTGCCGGATGGTTATGAGAAGTGGCTATTGGATCTGGTGGCGCTGGGGACGGTTTGCGATATAGTTACGCTGGCGGATGAAAATAGGGCGAATGTCTATTGGGGTTTGGAGGTTTTGAAAAAGCAGAGGCGTCCTGGTTTGAAGGCATTGATGTCGGTGGCGGGAATTGAGCCAGAGAAGGTTAATGCTAGGCATCTGGGATTTGGTCTGGGCCCGCGAATGAACGCGGCGGGCAGGCTGGAGACGGCGCAATATGCTTTGGATATGCTGACGGCGAATGACGGACTGGAGGCGTTGGAGGCTAGCGAAAAACTAGAAGAATTGAATATCAAACGCCGTAGTATTCAGGATGAGATTTTTGACGAAGCTTGCCAGCAGGCGGACAATATGACTGATGATCGAGTTTTGGTGGTGAATAGCGGCAATTGGAATCACGGAGTTATCGGCATCGTGGCGTCAAAGTTGGTTGAGAAATATAAGAAGCCAGTTTTTATAATTGGCGAGCGTGGCGATGAGGCTACGGGTTCGGCGCGAAGTTTTGGTGATTTTTCCGCGGCTGACGCGGTTCGTGCGGCTGACGACATTATTATTAAAGGTGGTGGTCACGGAGCGGCGGCGGGCGTGACGCTGGCAACCGAGAGAATTGACGATTTTAGACGACGAGTGAATGAGTTTTACGATTCGTTGCAATTAAAGAATCAGGAATTATATTTGTTGCCGAGGGCTGATGTTGAAATTGACGATTTTTCGGAAATTAATGAGGAGCTGATTGATAATTTGGCGAAGATGGAGCCGTTTGGCAATGGTAACGCAGAGCCTATATTGAAGATAACTGAAGCGACGGTTTTAAATGTGAGGAGAATGGGCGCGGATGGGCAACACGTGAAATTGACCTTGCGTGATAAAAATGACGTTGCGTTGCAGATGCTGGCTTTTAATGCGCCAGAAGAATTTTTCCGTGAAGTGGGCGACGAAGTGTCTGCTTGGTTTCAGCCGACCGTAAATGAATGGCAAGGGATGAAGTCAGTTGAAGGGCGATTGCTGCATATTTCCGGGGTGTAGATATTGCGTCATTTTCTTTTTATGTTATATAATATTGCCACTTTATTAATTTATTTGGAGTGATATTTTTATGGTTTCAGAAAAACTTTGGACGCCGTCTGAGTCTACGGATTATTCTTTTGAGAACGGGTTGCGGATTGCTGAGATTTATCCTGACTTAAGACAGGGGAATGCTATGCAAATCGCCACACCTGAAGATATGCAGCGTTTATCTAAAGATGATCATTACAGTCCGGAGCATATGAACAAGATTGTCGAACAAGTGGAAAATCCACGCTACATTCGCGGATTGGGCGGAGTCGGAATTGAGGTAGCGATGATAGGCAATGTAGGTGCAGATAAACTACAGGTTGTTTTGTATGGGTGGGGAGGTAATTTTCGCCATCCAAACGCGTTAAGAGAAGCTATTACTATGACGTATAATGACCCGAATGCAGCTTACATGGTTATGAACATGCCGGGCGTGGGTAATTCTGGAATGTTGCCTAAATCAGCTCGTAAAAAGATAAGAGAAACTGGTAGTTATGATAGTCTGGGTGAATATACTGGCCCGGTGCTTGATTATGTTAGTGAAGATTATGACTATATTGTGGTCGGCGGACACTCTTTGGGTGCGCGTGTGGCTACATCATCCGTTAGCCATATGGATTCTAAAGTTGATGAGTTACGGCTATTTGACCCAGTGGGGTCGCGCAATATGGGGCTTGTTGCTTTGGCGGCAAATTTCATAGGAAAAGAAGGTTTGGAATTAATGCGCTACGATAAGGAATAGCTAGCTCCAAGTGTAAAAGAACTTGGCTTGCAATTTTTGACCAGGGAAGATCCTAAGTACGTTGAAGTAATCGAAGGTTTTTCGGAAAGGTCGAATAGTAAGTTTGTCGTACCGAAGCAGGGGTGGCGCCAGCAATTCCTAACTGATACATTTGCATTAAGTAAAGATGGTTTTGCGGAAGATTTACTAAGAGCTGCACCGAATGTTCGGCGAGAGATTAGCATTTTTACGCCTGAAGGAAGCCACTTAACTAATATGCGTAATATTGCGCATATTGTTGGCATAGTCAATGGCGATCCGAGGTCGACAGCTGCTGAGGCTAGGCTATTTGGTATTTTGGATCGTCATACACATAATGTCATGAATGTTCCAGCTGTTTTGGCGTTAATCTATAGTCTGAATGTCTAAGCTTTAATCGGAGTGGCGATAAAATAACAATCTAGTTGGCAAATAGTTTCTTATCTGTTATAATGTTTGCAGTATGGTACAAGTAACACGTAAAGATCAGAAGGAAGCGAACGAAAATATCATTCGTCGTTTCAACCGCAGGGTTTTGCAAAGCGGTGTTTTGGCTCGCGCTAAGAGCGTTATGCGTTTTGAAAAACCAATTTCAAAGACCGAGCGTCGTAAAAAAGCTATTATTCGCCGCGAGCGACGAGCTGAAAAAACGGCAAAAATGCGCCTAGGGGTGCGTTAATGTCTGCGCTAAAAGAGCGCATTACTAGTGAAATGAAAGCCGCTCTATTGAGCGGCGATCGTTTTCGTGGTGATGTTTTGCGTAATCTAAAGGCAGCAATCTTAAACGAAGAAGTTTCTTTGGGTAAGCGAGAAAACGGCTTGGATGATGCTGAAATTGAAAAAGTCGTTGCTCGAGAAGTGAAAAAGCGCGTCGAAAGTGCGGATTTATATCGAAAGAATGACCGTGCGGAGTTGGCGGAACCTGAAGAAAAAGAAGCGGAAATTTTACGAGAATTTTTGCCAGAACAACTTGGCGAGGCGGAAATCTCGAAGATTGTAGAAGAAGTTATTGCGGGTATGGACGATGTCTCAATTCAGAAAATGGGACAAGTTATTGGCGCGGTAAAAAGTAAGGTCGGCAATGCTGCGGATGGCGCGTTGGTGGCAAAAATTGTTAAAGAAAAACTCACAAAATAGGAGGAAAAATGATTGTATTTTTTGGGCCGGCGGGTGCTGGTAAAAGTGTGCAGGGGCAGATTTTAGCGGCGCGGCATGGTTGGCGTTGGCTTAGTGCAGGACAGCTGCTTCGTGACACGCATGATGGTGAATTGATTCATCGTATGCAATCTGGCGAACTAGTGCCAATGGAAACTATCAACGGTTTGATGGGCGAGGCTCTTAATAAAGCTAAGGATATTAATGGTGTAATTCTGGACGGCTATCCAAGGCAATTGGAACAAGCTAAATGGCTGATTGAGTCGCGTTCACACCACGGAAAAGATGTTAAGTTGGTGATTGTGCTGGAAGTTCCGCGTGACGAAATTCTGGAACGTTTGAGGGTACGCGGTCGAGTTGATGACACACCTGAAGCAATCGACAAACGACTCAGCATTTATCGAGGTGAAATTTACCCGATGTTGAACTATTTGAATGACAATGGTGTTCCAATTGTGCATATGAGTGGCGTCGGAACTGTCGGGCAAGTTCATGATGAAATTGAGAGGGAGCTGGTTAGTCGCGGCATCGTTGAGGGTGTAAAATGAGTCAATTGATCACCGGAGAAAAAACGCCGCAACAGATGAAAGATATGCGTGAGTGTGGCAAAATGCTTGCGACAATTTATGACGAATTGAAAAAATCCGTAACGGCTGGAATGAGTGAACTGGACGCTAATGATTTTGTAGCCAAGAGAATTAAAGATTTTGGCGCGGAAGCGACTTATCTTACGGACGAAGTGAAATTCCCGGGAGTGATTTGTATATCGACGAACGAACAATTGGTGCATTCTTTCCCGACCGAATATGTTTTTGAAAAGGGCGACGTGGTCAGCTTTGACTTGGTGATTGGCTATCGTGGAATGAAGACGGATAGCGCTTTTACTATGGTTGTCGATGAAGAGCCTAAGGGTGCGAAGAAACATTTATTGCATGCAACAGAACAGGGTTTATATGCGGGAATTGATGCAATAACTGGCGACGGAACGCGAGTTGGTGATATTTCAGCGGGAGTGGAAGCTGTGTTGAAGAAGGCTAAACTTGGTATAATCCGTGAACTAGTTGGTCATGGCGTGGGGCTAAGCATGCATATGGAGCCAGAAATTCCGAATTACGGCAGGCGAGGAACTGGTCCGATGTTGCACGCTGGCGACACAATTGCAATTGAACCGATGGCGAGCTTGGGCGGTGAGAAAATTATCACCGACAGCGACGGCTGGACAATTAGTATGAAAGACGGCAGTCTGGGTGCGCATTTTGAACATACAGTATTGATTACCGAAACTGGCGCTGAGATTCTGACAAAGCTTTAATTATTAATCTGAATCCAGCGATTCGTTATCGAAATCTATCTCGGCAACTATATATCGGGGTTGTACGGGAAGATCGCCACCACCCCATCCGCCAGCATAACGAGTTACGCCGTGCTCAGCTTGCCAATCTAGATCTGTTTTTTCACTGCATTTTAGATCGTCCATCTTTTTGCGCATCTGTTTTTGCTCGATTCCGTCATTATATACTTCAATGTAGAAAAATACTTTATTTTTGCCACATTCTCTGTACCCAATATTGTTTTTTAGCGAAGTGTCCTTTGTTGGACCGTTTTTTAGGGTATTTAATAAGTTGTCTGGAAGGTAATTAGCCTGATGCATAGCGCGACCAATACCGCCGCCGTCAAACACTCTTACGCCTAAATCAGTATATCCTCCACCAGGACTATCATAGAATCCAAGCGGTTTATAATTTCTTAAAGGGACTTTATTTCCACCGGCTACGTATGATTTAAAAGCAGTTTCGACTTGATGTAATGTCTCTTTTGCAGCCGCGTCATACGCGTTCTCTCTGAACTTAGAATATGATATAGTGGCAATTCCCGTAAGAATACCGATAACGCAAATACCTATAATAAGCTCGACAAGAGTAAAACCGTTTATGTTTTTCATTGTGAGGATATTGTAGCAGAAATATTTTTTGGCAGCAACAAGGTAATTCGCTTGCCAAATTATAGACATAACCTGTATAATAGAGCTTATGCAGGAGCAATCTCGATATGTGGTAGGAATTGATATTGGCACGAAAAACGTGCGCTGTGTCGTTGGTTATATTGACGCAGAAAATGGTGCGCCAAAAATTGTTGGCGTCGGTGAAGCGCCGAATAGCGGAATGCGAAAGGGAACCGTAACGAATTTGAGTGGCCCAGCCGAAGCTATTGATAAGGCCTTGGAGCCAGCTGAGCGAATGAGCGGTCATCAGATTAACGCAGCCACATTGAGTATTAACGGATCTCATTTATTGAGTACGAAAGCCGACGGAATGATTACCGTTGGAACTGTTAATAATGAAGTTACGACTGATGATATATTGAGGCTGGAGGAAGTTGCTACAACTGGAAAAGTGCCGCAGAATAGAGAGATTTTAGATATTATTGCGCACGCGTATAGACTGGATGGTCAGGATAATATTAAAGATCCAATTGGCATGACTGGTGCGCGTTTGGAAATTAGGGCGAATGTCGTGTCTGGTTTGGTTCCACACATTACTAATTTACAGAAGTCGGCGGAAATGGCTAAGGTTGAGGCTGTGTCTGTTGTTCCGTCGGTTTTGGCGGCAGCTCAATCCGTTCTTACGGAAAGTCAGCGTGAAAATGGCGTTGCGGTGATTGATTTTGGCGCGGCAACTACGGGAATTGCCATTTACGAAGAGGGCGATTTGCAACACCTGGCGGTTATTCCAATGGGCGGTCAGAACGTAACGAACGATTTGGCTATTGGGCTTAGGACAGATCCGGAAATCGCGGAAGTTGTGAAGCTGGCGCACGCGAGATTTGGCGGCGATGTTTTGGGCGAAGTTGAAACGAAGGTTGAAAAGCAGACGTATAAGTTTAACCAAGAAGAAATTGACGAGATTGTTCAAGCGCGATATGAAGAGATTTTTGAGGCGATTGCTAAAGAACTGAAGCGAGCTGGACGATTAGGAAAGCTGCCGAGCGGCGTTGTGCTGGTTGGTGGTGCGGCGAAAGTCAAGGGCATGGTGGAGTTTACGAAAGATCAATTGAGTGTGGCGGCACGCTTGGGTGTTCCGGCTGGCTATAGTGGAGTTAGCGATGAAGTGAAAGGCGCGGAGTTTTCGGCTGCGGTTGGTCTGATGTTGATTGACTCTATGGGCATTTCGCAGCAGGTAAAACCGATAGTTGGCGCAAATGATGTCACTAAAAAAGCTGGCGGTTTACTCAAAAATATTTTCGCTAGATTTAAATAAATGATATACTTTATGTAAGGATTAAGAGAGGGAATATATGCCGCAAATACAACCAAGTGAAGTTCAAACATTTGCCAGTATAAAAGTCGTCGGTGTTGGCGGCGCTGGTGGTTCAGCTATTAACCGAATGAAAGACGCTGGTCTAACTGGCGTTCAATTCATTGCTATGAATACGGACGCTCAGGCGTTGCATAATTCGAAGGCTGACATAAAGATTCATCTTGGTCGTGACGCAACTAATGGTTTGGGCGCTGGTGCTGATCCTACTGTTGGCGAGGCTGCAGCTAATGAATCCCGTGACGAAATTAGGGAAGCGCTAGAAGGCGCGGATATGGTGTTTGTGACAATTGGTGCTGGCGGTGGAACTGGTTCTGGTGCTGGTTATGTCGTGGCGGAAGTGGCGCGCGAGCTTGGTATTTTGGTGGTTGGCGTGGCAACTCGACCGTTTAGCTTTGAGGGTGAAAAGCGCCGAGTTAACGCGGATTGGGCGATTTCTCACTTGGGACGCGAGGTTGATACCTTGATTACAATTCCAAATGACAGATTATTGCAAACTATTGATCGTCGAACTCCTCTGTTGGAAACTTTCAAAATTGCTGACGATGTTTTGAGGCAGGGTGTTCAGGGTATTTCTGAACTGATTACTGAGCATGGTTTGATTAACCTTGACTTTGCTGACGTTAAGGCAATTATGAGCAATGCTGGTTCAGCATTGATGGGAATCGGGCGAGCGAGCGGTGATGACCGAGCGGTTCAGGCGGCGCAACAAGCTATTGAAAGTCCGCTAATTGAGGTGTCGATTGATGGTGCCAAGGGTGTGCTATTCAATGTAACTGGCGGCTACGACATGAGTATGGCAGAAATTCAGGAGGCTGCAGAAATTATTACTAGCGCCGTTAGTCCGAACGCCAACATTATTTTTGGTGCGACTTTGAAGCCGGAAATGGAAGACGAGCTGGTTATTACGGTGATTGCGACAGGATTTGATAGCGATACATTCCGTCAGCAGGAAGTTAGCTTGACTGTGGGCGACGATACAAAGCCTGCCGAAACAGAAGTTGATGACGAAATGGTTAAAAATATTGACCTGGAGTTGGACAAGGAAGAATCTGCCGAAAGTTTTGCGGCTGAGCCAGAGACTAATATTTGGGAAAATCCAACCGTTGAAGCTGACGATGATGAGGATGATACACCGGCATTTCTGAGGCGACGAAAGAAGAACAAGGAGTAAATAAAATGGTATTTAATATCGGCAATAGTCGCGTTATTGAATCACGCGAAGTTTCTGATGGTGCCGCAATTCGACGTCGCAGGGAAACCCCAGATGGCAAGCGATTTACTACGTATGAGCGAGTTGAGAAACCGAACCTAGCGGTGATAAAGAAAAATGGTGATCGCGAGCTGTTTGATCGGGTAAAATTAGCAAATTCGACGCGCCGTTCGGTCGGAAAATTCTTTAAGTCTGACGAGGAAGTCGATAATATCATTACAGCGGTTGAAGACTCTTTATACGCGCTGGGCGAATCGGAAGTTACGTCAAAACAGATTGGCGATCAAGTTTTGGACGAGTTAGAAAAACGCAACGAAGTGGCGTATGTTCGTTTTGCTAGCGTTTTTTATGAGTTTAAAACGTTGGATGATTTTGTGGAGATTTTAGCGAAGCGACGCAGTAAGGGCGAGCGGGAGTTGCAATGCGAGTAGTTGTAATTTATCGTTCGGAAAGCGATTATGCGCGCCAAGTTTCAGACTTTTTGCGTGATTTTAGCCGACAAACTGGTCATGTTTTAGAGGAGATGAGTCCTGATTCTGCAGAAGGTAATAATTTTTGCGAAGTGTATGATATTGTGGAATATCCAACAATTATTGCGCTGAGCGACAGTGGTCAATTGCAAAACCTCTGGCGTGGCTTGCCGCTACCAACAATTAGCGAAGTGAGTTTTTATGTTTAATAAAATCAAAAACTGGATATTTCACGAAGACTTGAAAAAGCAAAATTTGGCGGTGTTTGTAATGCTTGTCGGTAGTGGACTGGGGTTATTGGCATCATTCGTATTATCTATTGAAGCCTTAGAATTAGCAAAAAACTCTCACGCTGTATTAAGTTGCGATTTTAGCTCAGCCTTAAGCTGTTCGGCGGTGGCGAATCATTGGTCGGCGGCTATTTTAGGATTTCCAAATAGTTTCATCGGTGTGATGACTTTGCCTGTTATGGTGACAATTGCAGTGGCGTTGTTGGCGGGAGCAAAGTTTCCGAAGTGGTTTATGCAGGCGGCGCAAGTCGGTGCTATCGTCGGAATGATATTTGCTATTTGGATGTTTTATATGAGCTACGTCGAAATTGGCGTGCTTTGTCCGTGGTGTTTGACCTTAGATCTTGGAATGCTGATGATTATGTTCGGTTTGACACGCTATAATGTTCTACAGAAAAATATCTCTTGTCGATATATGCAGAAGATTGTTGGCGGTGGATATGATGCGCTTACTATAGTATCGCTGGTCGTCGCGGTAATTGTCGCGATAATCGCCAAATTTGGCAGTCAATTGTTCTAGTTTTGCTTGCTTTATGTAAAATGCTTATGGTATATTTATGATGTATATTTATGCTCAATTCATACCACCACCATGGAACATAATAGAACATTATCAATAATAAAAGACCGTAAAGCCAAGAGATTTTTTATCCTTGGCGGTTTTATTGTTGTTAGCGCAGCTTTAGGATTTATGTTTTTGAGCCCTCAGCAAAGTCGTGCGACTATTCCTAGCGGTAGTAAGCAGATTGAAGTGGGGCAAGTTTCTTATCGATTATACGAATCGTCCAATGGTATTAATCCAGGCAGTCCGCTTGCAAATACCAACACCGTTGCTACATTACCAAAAGTCGGCGCTGATTTTAGGTTGAGGGTTGGTCTTCAAAATAAGAGTGCATATTTTAAAAAATTAGCTGAATACGGAAGCGGTTATGAGCATAGCTGCGCCATTATGTCGGATGATAGTGTTTATTGTTGGGGTAATGGTCAGTATGGAGTTCTTGGTACTAATTCAACCACCTCATCAACGGTCCCAGTACCTGTATATACACAAGACGCACTCAATGGGAAAACTATCAAACAGATTACCACTGGTTATTATCATACTTGTGTAATCGCTTCTGATGATAAAGATTATTGCTGGGGCTATGGCTTAGCTGGAAGATTGGGAAATAATGGTATAGTTCAGCGGAATGCTCCATATCCAGTTATAGAGACCGCGACCACAGTCATCTCTCAAATTGCTGCAGGTAATGAACATACTTGTTCGCTTAATTCAGAGGGGAAATTATACTGTTGGGGCAGAGGTATAAATGGAGAATTGGGTCGTGATGTTTTCTTAGGCTCAACCACACCAACGGCGGTTAATATGAGTAACTTTGGGACGGAATCGGTTAAACAGGTTGTGGCAGGAGATAAATTCACGTGCGCTGCGACGGTTGAAGGCAAAGCATTCTGCTGGGGGTCTAATGATAAGGGAAGGACTGGAGTAGGACTTGCTACTGTTAGAACTCAGTATCCTACTGAAGTCAAAGGTTTTAATGGGAAAAAAGTTGAGTCAATATCTGCTGGTGATTCACATGCTTGTGCTGTTATTTCTGGTGGTCAGGAAGTATATTGTTGGGGGAAAAATGACAAGGGTCAGTTGGGTGTTACAGCGATGGGTTATAGAAATATTGCTTCAAGAGTTCCTTTTGGCAGTAATGTCCTTTCTGGAGGAAAGACTATTAAAAATGTTTACGCTGGCAGTGAGTTCACGTGTATGGTATTAAACACTGGCGAAATTTATTGTTGGGGTGATAATTCTAATGGTCAAATGGGTAGTGGGGCTGCTACAGGATTTTTGCCCTCTCCTGTAAAAGTGAATGTCCCATTTGCGAGTTCTGGTGAAACTTCCATGTATGTAGGTAAAGACTTTTTATGTGCCTTGCGTACAGGTGAGATGTATTGTTGGGGTAATAATAACAAGGGGCAGATAGGAAATGGTCAGTCGAGTAATAGTCCTGTTACAAGCCCTACGTTAATCGCGCCTCCAGGAGGAGCCGTTGAATCTTCATCAATGAAGCTGCGCGTCGAATATGCAAAAAAGGGCAGCGCAGCAACTTGTTCGGCGGTAAGTAGTTCGGATTGGCAAGTCGTGACCGGAGCGTCAAAACTCGCTTATTCTGCGAGCGGTCCTGCTGACGGCACTAATATCAATAGTAATTCGTCTGATCCAGAATTGCCGGCAGGAACTACCACTTCTCGACCTCAAAGTCTGGTGAGGAAAAGCGGGACAGCTGGAACGTTTACGAATGCACAAAAAATATCTGCTGGCGAAGTGGGTATGTGGGATTTGGCGCTTGTTGATAAGGGGCTTGATAGAAACGAAAATTATTGCGTTCGCGTAGCAACCGACACGACTGCCGCTCCTGGATCTAGTATTGATAACTACACAATGTATCCAGAATTTAAGACTGCTCCTGGGTCGTTAGACATTCGTTTTAGGGATAATACTGGCGCCACAATCACGGATACTGGTACGAAGTTTGATAACTCGACTATGAGTAATAACAGTGTAGCCACCAGCGCTCTCTTGTCCAACTCAAGCTCGAAGCAAATTGAAGTGACGAATACGCAGACCAGCTCTGGGTGGAGTGTTGTGTTGTCGGCATCTGACGGCGCGACCGCCAAATGGAAGCGAACTGCCGGTACAGAATCGTATATGTTCAACGGCACTAATGGCGATCAGGGATTTCTGTCTGTCAATTTTGGGACGTCGTCCGTCTTAGCTTCAGGTAGTTCATTGAGCGGGTCGACTTGCCAGACATCAGGAATATCAAAGGGCGTTGATTCTCAATTTAAGGTAGGAACTGCTACGGCTAACGGCGTTACGTTGATGAGCAGCAGCGGGTCAACTAACCAATTGGGGTGCGCATTTTTGCTACGGAACGTTCGATTAAACCAGACTATTCCAGCATATCAAAAACCAGGAACTTATGAATTGCCAATGACGTTAACGGTAACAGCGCAATAAGGTTGAGTATGAAAAATAGAGTAAAAAAATTATTCATCGTCATAACACTACTTGCTACTTTGAGTAGTCCTTATTCGGCTTTCGCGGATTCGTCGGCTAATTCTAATTTGTCACAGGTGATCACTGATTGCGCTCATGATTCTCTGGAAACAGGTGGTCAGATGAATGAGTCAATTTGTCCGATTTTTCCGCCAAAATTTTCTAAGTTTGATTTGGCGAATGGGAAAGATCTGCTGGTATATGGCGTTTATGACGCGGTTCATACAGTAGCTAATCCTGCGACGGGTCAGCACGATTTGAAGGTTGAGTTTGGTGGTAGGACTTTTGTTTTGGGGTGGGACAGCGAGCTTAAAGTTAACGGAAATATATGGGTGTTGGATTTTTCAAATTGGCAGAATAATCATCCAGGCGACAATTTTATGCCGCCAGCTCCAGAACACACTTATAACGGTCGCGTTACGACTAAACTGAAGGCTAATGCGACATCTCCGGAAGTAGTGCGGTTTGCTGATTTTTCATTTACTACTCCGAAAAAGACCGTAGAAAAGACTATTGAAGATGTTATTGTTATTCCGAAGGTTATTAAAGAGATAAGCAAGGCTTTGGCTAATACGGGAATTAATTTATGGATGATTATGGCTGCTGGCATTGGTGTAATTGTTGCGGCGTTCATTATGTTATTTATTGTTAAAAAACAGAAAAAGAGGGATAAATGAAAAAGTAAGCATAATAAGTTATAATGTAATAAATTAAATCAATTAAGTAAGGAGAAAAAATGAAAAAATTAGCATTATTAATCATTGCGAGCGTAGGTGTGGTTGGTCTATTGGGATTGTACAATATGACGAATTCCTCTGTTGCCAATGCCGCAACTACCGCTAACTCTAAACTCTCTCAGACAATTAATCCTGGAGTCTTGAGTACTGACATTCGTAATTCAAGTAATGTCGTGGTTAACAATCCAACATTTTCTATGGCAGCTAAAACCGTATCGTTTTCGCAGCAGACTTCAACTGGAACATTTGGAGATAATCAGAATCGTATTTATGTTGAAAATCCGGGTGCCGCAAATAATGGCTGGACTCTGACTCTAAATGCTCTTCAGCCAGGGTCTGGTGAATGGCGTTCTGCTGGATCTGACACTTATAAATATAATGCTAATGCTACTACCGGACAATTAACAGTCAATCCTTCGGCGGGAACAATTACTCCAGTAATTGGTTCAGGTACTGGTGTATTAAAAAACGCTGCGACTGCATTTAGTGGAAGTAATCCAGTTAGATTAATGACAGCCTCAGCTAGTGCAGACAAGGTTTGGGCTGGCTATATTGCGGGTATTGGATTGACTCAGGCCATTCCAGCTTCTCAGCCAGCTGGTACATATACTCTCCCAATGGTTCAGACTGTCACGGCTATTTAATAAAAAGGCTTAAATTATTGAGCGAGAATAGACATTCTGATGAGTGTCTATTCTTTTATGTGTGACATTGATATAATAAGCATAATAGGTTTTTAAGGAGAGATATGAAGAATTCGTTGTGGAGTAGGGTTATTGGAGCGGCGATGATTGCAGGGTTGATTCTACCCGTGTCGGTGTCTGCTAATGGTATTGGTGGTCGACCGGCAAATCCTGATCCGAACAATCCCAGGACAAGCTCAATTTTCATCTATAATCTTTCTGGTGGCGCTTCGAAATCTGACCAATTGTATGTTCAAAACGGGTCTGATAAAGAAGAAACGATTGAAGTTTATTCGGTTGACGGTACGGTTACGACGACTGGCGATATGACTTGCAAGGAGAAGTCAGAGGACAAAGTTGGTGCGGGCAAGTGGGTTTCTGTCTCTAAAAAAGAGGTGACTCTTGGCGCGAACGAGAACACGCTTGTTGATTTTACGGTAAATGTTCCAAGTAAAGCAGATGTTGGCGAGCATAATGCATGTATGGTTGTTCAGCGGAAGGTTAAGCAGGCGTCAAATAATGCTGGCGGTATTCAAGTTCAGACTCGTCAGGCTATCCGTATGGCGATAACCGTTCCTGGCGATATTCACCGCGACGTGACGATTGAGAAGTTTAATGTTAAGAATTCTAACAGTAGTCAATTGTATGAAGTTGCCTTAAAAAATTCTGGCAATGTGTCGGCTGATGTTGACGTAAAGCTGGTTGTGAAAGACCCGATGGGGAATGTTGTTTATAAAAACGGTGGCGTGAACGCGATGATTGCGAATGAAACACGGCAGTTTAATTATGATAGCAATTTAGCGCCGTTTTGGGGAGGAAAATATAAGGTAGAATTGTCGATTTCCTATAAAAAGAAGGCTGGCGAGTGGGGAATTAGCCAGGACAAAAATGAGCTAATCACAAAAACCGCCGAGCCAAAAGAATTGTTCTTCTGGCCATCAACTACAGCGTTAATGATGATTGGCGGCGGAATACTTTTGTTCATTATTTTGATAGTGATAATTATCATAAAATCAAAGCGGAACAAAAAAACTGTTCAATTTAAAAAGCGTTGAGTTTATAAAAAAAGTGATAGAATAGTTATATGAAGAAAAGTTCTCTGATTAGAGCGTTTTTGAGCATTGTAGTCGTGGCGCTCGGCGGGGTTTTACTATTGAAGAACCTCGATATTATCAACATTAGCTGGGATATTTTCTGGGGTACGGTTTGGGCTGCAGGATTTGTGTTGTCTGGGCTGGTGAATATATTCAATTATCGAAATAAAACGGCGTGGATTTGGGGATTATTGCTGGTCGCGATTGGCGTTCTGATTGGCTTCAATTCTTACGGAATAGTTGACGTTAGTATCTGGAAGGTGTTCTGGCCTGTGGTTTTGATTGCTGCTGGTTTGGCAATGATGTTCAACACTAGCCCTAAGGGTGTTAAGCGTTCTAAAAAGTTGAATAAAGACAATGCAGGTAATGAGAAGATTGCTTGTTTTTGGGGTGAAGAAGACGCTGTAAAAGGTGATTATACTGGCGGTTCGTTGGTTGCAATATTTGGCGGCGTGGATTTGGATTTGCGTCAAGCAAAGATTAAAGACGGTTCTGTGATTGAAATTTTTACATTTTGCGGTGGCGTTAATATTACTTTGCCAGACGATGTGATTATTGAGAACGAAGTGCGCGGATTTTTGGGCGGAACTGATGACAAAACTCTACCTAAAGATTCTGCCAAAAAGACTCTATATCTGAAGGGCGAGTGTATTTTAGGCGGCCTGGAAATTAAATAAAGTTCTTGGGATTTTGATGAAAACGCGCTACAATAACAGTAGGGCGTTTTCGCGTATGTTGAATTGGCGTGAAATGAGCGGTTATCAGCCGTGAAGTCTGCGGGAAGAAATTGGCATGAAGTCGAGATTAGAACCTGCCGTGAGCTTGCGTAAATAGCATAAGAAAGAGCTAAAAGAATCACTTCTTTTGGAATCGAGATGGTACCGTCCGTTTGAAACACCTAGCGGATTCTCGAAGTCAAAAGAGGTGATTTTTATATTAAAATTAAGAAAAGGCATAAATAATAGTGGCGAATAATAACCTCACATCAGCAAAGAAAGCTCGTAATGATGAGTTCTATACGCAGTACGAAGACATCCAAAAGGAAGTCCAAGCGTATATTGACTACAACCCGGATGTGTTCCGTGGCAAGGTCGTGTATCTTAATTGTGATGATCCGTACGAGAGTAACTTTTTCAAATTTTTTGCCAATAAATTCAACGCCTATGGCATCAAAAAGCTGATTGCTACCAGTTATTTCAACTCGCCGGTAGCGGGAACTGAGCTACAAAGTTCACTTTTGCCAGATATGCCGGATAAAGAGATTTCTCTAGTTAAGAAATCTGCACCGCAGACTAATACGACAACTGAAGATGGCGAGACAAAAGGTCGGGTGATTGAAATTACTGAAGTATCCGACGAAAATGGTGACGGAATATACGACCTAGAGGATATTAAAAAAATTATTCAGGCTAATGGTGGTGGTCGATCACTGAAAGGCGACGACGATTTTCCGCCGGGCGATTTTCGCTCAAAAGAATGTGTTGAGCTGTTGAAACAGGCGGATATCGTGGTAACTAATCCACCGTTCTCGCTGTTTCGTGAATATGTGGCACAACTGTTTGAATATGATAAGAAGTTTTTGATTATTGGCAATATGAATGCAATTACGTAT
>CALHQU010000023.1 GCA_938038145.1 uncultured Candidatus Saccharibacteria bacterium | reverse complement strand
AGATATGCATACGTCTTGCCTGTCCCCGTTTCCATTTCGATGGAGAAATTGAGGCCGTGCTGGAGTTTTGGTGTTGAAATTTCTAGCGGAAACTCCACGGGAAACTCGAAACCGCCAGGATTTATTTCACTTCGTTCCAGCATATTACGATCTTGGATGCTGTGAACGTTGTTAATAATCTGTTCATCTGTCAGGCGTAAAGCATTCCCCCGAGCACTCACCTGTTCAATGCTCATCTGTTTCTCATCAACATCCAGCACCTTGGACGATCCATTCTCATACGGTTGTCCCTGAAAAACATCAACCACCGCATTGATCGCGTCGAGCTGGTAATCTAGATTTGAATCAAAGTGGAGTTTCATTGTTTACTCCTCAACTTTTTCGTCGCCTTATCAAAATCACTTTCCAGCCGCTTCATTTCATCTTGACGATATTTATCATGCTCGCGCCTGGCTTTTTCGACCGCTTGTTTGTGGCTGATTTTGCCAGCATTATCAAGCAATTTTGAATCATTCACACGCAGATATTCGTCCAACTTATCAATCCACTGCTGCATAGTCATGGCTTTGCGGCGAGTTGCCTGGAGCTCAGCAAAATCAAGGTATTGAGACACTATTAAATTCAGCTCGTTTAGCTCATCCTCGGTCAAATAGTTTTTCGCCACCACCACGTCATCAGTTGTTATGTAATTGCCCTTAAAATTCATTAGCCCCATGTTTGGTTGCGTGGCATTGGCACGATCATATATCATTTCCGCCGCAGTTTTACCATGCACCGCATAATACATTTTATTTTGCACTGTCGCAAAAAACTTTTTGGTCACATCGGCATCTTTTTGATAATCAATGCTCGTCGCATAAATATCCGTCACCTGCTGGTACAAATTACGTTCACTGCTGCGAATATCACGGATACGCTGGAGCAGTTCTTTAAAATAGCGACCACCGCCCTGCTTGAGGCGCTCGTCGTCCATCGTAAATCCTTTGACAATATATTCTCGCAATCGCTTCGTCGCCCACTGGCGGAACTGCGTACCACGCAAAGATTTAACACGGTAACCGACAGAGATAATCACATCTAAATTATAATGTTTAACGTTATAATTCTTCCCATCAGCAGCAGTTATTCGGAATTTCCGAACAACTGATTCTTCCAGTAGTTCTCCCTCCTCAAAGATATGCTTAATGTGCTCACTTACATTCGATTTGCTCGTCTGGTACAGCTCGCACATCTGTGACTGAGTAAGCCACAACGTGTCTTCCTCAAGTTTCACATCTATCTTGGTCAGCCCGTCTTGGCCGGTATAGATCAATATCTTATTGTTCTCGTCCATCTTTCTTGAGTTTTGATTGGATGTGCTAAAAATTCTCTATGTCTTTGTATATTTTGTACTCAAACTCTAAAAGC
>CALHQU010000022.1 GCA_938038145.1 uncultured Candidatus Saccharibacteria bacterium | reverse complement strand
ACAATCGTTCAATGACTTAACATATTCCAACAGCAGCCGCATATCAACCTCAGCGTCTTTAACGTTATGTCGAGCTAATTGACCAACCATTTCCTCTAGCGATTTCAACAAACCATAATCTTTGGCTTTTTCAGCGGCGTCACCAATGCGAATAATGGCACGCGCGACATTAATAGTATTTTCTTTATCATTCATACGCTTATTATATATCTATTTACACAATACTTCTTGTTTTTTGAGAACAATCCTAACCGCCAACGAGCCAACTAATGCTATTAGCTGATAAAGCACACTAGAATTATAACTAACGTTCGAAGTCGTATCATCTTCTGGATTCAACGGACTATCATCAGCCCAAACCCCCGAATAAACGCCAGATATATTTGTATTATTGACGACGTCTTCGTCACAATTATAACTAGCTTTTTCCTCCGATGAATTATCTGGTAGAGTAGGAATTTCCTGAAAAACTGGAATATTTAATTCCCTGTTCAAAACATTATCGGTGTCATCACAATAATCGCTCGATTCTTCAATTTTTACAGAGCATTTTGACTCATCACAATCATCCGTAGTAACCAATCCTCTACATTCTTCAGTCAATTCAGTTTTTTTCGCAACTTTTTTTGCAGCCTCATCGACAATATTATTCTGACTAATTTCATCATCGGCTAATTTCAAATCGGGAATAAACTGTCCTATTATTTCAGACTTATTAGTCGGCAATTCTTCCAATTCACACACACCTTCTTCATCCAACTCTACACGATCACCCAAATCATCCACCACGTTATCCGTTTTGTTCACAACCGCACTATCATCAGAAATCTCAGCCGCAGCAACATTCTTTGAATCTTCGAAATATACTTTACGCTCTTCAAAATCACGTTGCGTTAAAGTTGGCAAATCCTTCTTATTTTCTGTCAATTCAACAGATTTAATTCTTTTACGCACAGCCTCATCGTTAAACTCTGTCTCAGCTGGCGCATTATTATTGTCATCCATCGCCACATCAATTGCATTATTGACTTGAATAAGATCACGCACGGGCGAGGAGTTTGTCTCATTAGAAATAACTTTCTCAGCCAAACCTTCCATTGGAGTAGAATCTTCCAAAATCGGTGCAGAGTTTATATTATTTTCATCTCCTACATGGCTATCTTTCTTTATAGGTAATTCTCTCGGCAATTCATCCTCTTTATCAATAGCCGGAGCTTGATTCTCAGAAGACACATCTACTTTTTCATCGATGTCTTCCGAATCCACCAAGTTAATTTGATTAATCGCCTCAGTCTCGTCCGACTCTTCGTTAATTTTCGGCGGGATATTTTCTTTGACTATTTTCACGCTCGGAATATCTTCCACTTTTATCGTCCAAACATTCATCGTCCGTCGGTTCGTTCGCCTCATTACTTTCCGCCGACACGCGCATCGACGCATCATCATCGCTCGCTTCCGACTTAACCGCAGGTTTTTCTGTTACGGATTCAGGTTTTTCATTTTCTGATGGACTATCTTTTTCAATTGACTCGGATGCCTTCTCTTCATTATCAGCACTGACATATCCAGCAACAACAAAATCACAACCATCATCCATTAAGGCAGACAAATAACTCTCTGGCTCTTCTGTCGCCGGACGCAAATTCTCTTCCGCAAAATTTCGCATTCTTAGTATTGGGCAAGTTCCCGCCGCAGCGCAACTGGCGCACGCTGCACTGGCTACGTTTTGGCAAATTTCCGATCGCCTTTCGTCACTCAAATATTCTTCTGTTGTTTCCGCTTCATTTTCTTCGGCAAATGACGTATCAATTTTATCACCGCTAGCAACCGCTTCTACCAAATTTAATTCAGTCGCATCATCATCAATTTCTGAAGATAGATCCTGAAAATTAACATCGCCATTCAACGCCGAGAAAACATTAAAATCGCCCGCTCCATCTGCCAAACCTTCGTTCATTGCTCAAAAAACGTCTCCGTTGAAATTTTCAATTCACTTACGCCGGCAGCGGATAATTTTTGCCAAACATCTCTAACGAACGGCAAACTGCCACAGACCAAAAAATGCGCATCTTCTGGCGTTTCATGAACAATTTTTTCTACATCAAATCGACCGTTAAACCAACCATCTTTTTCCTCGATCTGCTGGCGAGTACTGAACTTCTTCACTTTAATATTTGACGCCGCTAGCTCATTTTCAAAAACCATATATTCTGGCGATTTTTGGCTAAAATATAAAAACGTCGGCTGGCTAGAACTTGCCATAACGCTCCAAATTGGACTAAGTCCGCAACCTGCAGCAATTCCGACCAAAGGACTTTCTGTTTGCGGATTAAAATCGCCATAAGCGTGGCTAATTTGTAATTTATCGCCAACATTCCGTGAACATAAATAGCTAGAAAATTCACCGCCAACATTCTTCACGGTAATCGACATTAGCTCATCATCAGGAGTAGAAGAAATACTATAAGCCTTCCCTTCACGCACGCTACTACCATCAATAAAAACCGTAATATATTGTCCGGCGGTAAAGTCGAACGGTCGCGCAAAATATAACGTCTTTACCTCAGGATTTTCCTGACGAACGCGCAAAATTTCAACCTCTAATGAATCACGCATTCTCCAACATACCTTTCCATTATTTTCTGAGCTTCTCTAAATTCTTCGTCAGTAAAAGTGTGGTAATTCGCAAACTTCGGACTAATTGTCGTGCCAGTGCGAAAATGTTGCAAGGCAAATCTCTTCGCGCCCTTAACTAGCTCGCCAATCTTCTCAAAATCGCTAACTTCTAATTGCTCGCGGACAATCGTCGTACGGAATTCGTGATCAATTCCCGAATCAATCATCAACCGAACATTCTCCTTAATCGCCTCCAAATCAATCGGTCGCGCCGCAATCTCAACATATTTTTCCAGCGGACCTTTTACATCCATCGCAATAAAGTCAATCAGCCCTTCTTCAACCATTCCGCGAACTATATCTGGATGCGTGCCGTTGGTATCCAATTTAATATCAAAACCAAGTTTCTTAATCATCCGACATAATTCCGGCAAATCTTCATTTACCGTTGGCTCACCGCCAGAAATCACCACGCCATCCAGTCGACCAACTCGCGACTTTAGAAATATCATCACTTCATCAACTGGAAGGCTCGGCGCTAACCGTTCAGGTAATACCAATTCAGGATTATGACAATAACCACAGCGCATATTGCAACCAGAGAGAAACAGAGCTGCCGCCACGTGCCCTGGATAATCCACGAGCGACAGTTTCTGAATTCCACCAATTGACACTTTAAGCTGCCGCGACGGCGCTAAGTCGCTGGTGTTCGGCGGCATCGTCATAATGCTCCCTCATTTCAAATTCCGCTTGCTTACCCTTATTCCATTGAGAAACTGGACGCAAGAAACCAACCACGCGTGAGTAAACTTCAGTCGCTTCACCACACTTTGGACATTCTGGATGCTCACCAACAATATAACCGTGATTCTTACAAATTGAGAAGCTTGGACTGAACGTGAAGTATGGCAATTTGTAATTTTCGCAAATCGTTTTTACTAATTTTTTCAAAGTTTGCGGATCGTCCATGCGCTCACCTAAGAAGAAGTGAATCACCGTGCCGCCCGTGTACTTGGTTTGCAAATTGTCCTGAAGATCCATCAATTCAAACAAATCGTCCGTGTAGTTAACCGGCAAATGGCTAGAGTTGGTATAAAACGGACATTTAACTTCCGCGCCAATTCCGTTGGCAAAATGCGCTCGATCTGGGAAGCTAGCTTTATCAAGTTGTGCCAATCGATACGTCGTGCCTTCAGCTGGCGTTGCCTCGAGGTTGTAATTATTGCCAGTTTCCTTCTGATATTCCACCAAACGATCGCGCATAAAATCAAGCGTCTTCTCAGCAAAAGCCTTACCTTTTTCCGTGCCAATATCAACGCCTAGTAAATTAAGCGCCGCCTCGTTCGTACCGATCAAACCAATGGTTGAAAAATGGTTCTTCCAATATTGATTGAAACGCTGTTTAATGTTTCGCAAATAAAACTTGGTGTACGGATACAAATTAGCGTCGGTCAATCGCTCCAAAACTTTACGCTTGGTCTCCAAACTGTCCTTTGCCATATCCATAAGTTCAGCCAACCCCTTAAAGAATTCTTTTTCGTTCTTAGACTTTAGAGCCAGTCGTGGCAAGTTTATTGTCACTACGCCAACCGAGCCAGTCATTGGATTTGAGCCGAACAAGCCGCCGCCACGATATTCCAATTGACGATTATCAATACGCAATCGACAGCACATCGAGCGCGCATCTTCTGGATCCATGTCGGAATTAATGAAGTTTGAGAAGTATGGAATGCCGTATTTAGCGCTAGCTTCCCACAAACTTTCAATCACTGGATTATCCCAATTGAAATCCTTAGTGATATTAACCGTTGGGATTGGGAACGTAAAGACTCGACCATTAGCGTCGCCCTCAGAAAGAACCTCCAGCAGCGCCTTGTTTAGCATATTCATTTCTTCTTGATATTCGCCATAAGTCGTGTCCTGCATTTCGCCACCAATAATCACTGGATTATCTGCCATGTGTTTTGGACATTCAAGGTCAAGTGTAATGTTGGTAAACGGTGTCTGGAAACCAACACGAGTCGGCACATTAACATTAAAGACGAATTCTTGAATAGCCTGTTTTACTTCTTTATAGCTCAATTTGTCGGCACGAATAAACGGTGCTAATAATGTGTCAAAATCAGAGAAAGCCTGCGCACCAGCCGCTTCGCCCTGCAACGTATAAAAGAAGTTTACGACTTGACCAAGCGCTGATCGGAAATGCTTAGCTGGCTTAGAGGCAACCTTACCAGCCACGCCAGTAAATCCTTCTTGTAATAAGTCAGTCAAATCCCAACCAACACAATAAACGCTTAACAAGTTAAGGTCGTGAATATGCAAGTCGCCTTCTTTGTGAGCTTGCCCAATCTTCGATGTATAAATCTTATCCAGCCAGTAAGTCTTCGTAATTTCTGCTGAAACATAGTTATTCAAACCCTGAAGACTGTAGCCCATATTAGAGTTTTCATTAACTTTCCAGTCCAAATTTTCCAGATATTTATCAATCAAATCAACGTGTGCGTTAGAGGTAATTTCGCGCAATTTTTTATGCTGATCGCGGTAAATAATGTACGCCTTTGCAGTCTTCTTAAACTTAGAGTCAATCAACGCATCCTCAACAATATCCTGAATATCTTCAACGCTTGGTAGACGCTTTTGGTTACGAGTTTCCAAAACACCCAAAACCTTGTCGGTCAATTCAACTGCTTGAGCGGCGTCAAATTCACCAGTTTCCAGTCCTGCCTTTTCAATTGCTTTTTCAATTTTTTTCCGATCAAATTTAGCAGTTCGACCATCGCGTTTTTTAATTGATTTATACATTCCCCCTCCTTGTTTATAAAAATAGCAAACCAGCCCAACCTCTCCAGTGGGCGCATGTTGCAAAAAACGTTATTTATTTTCTAAAACACCATATGTAGTGCTTAATATTGAATATACACGCGATATATAGCGTCTGTCAATGAAAGTACATTGTATTATTTACATACGAGATGCGGAAGTATTTGCTCCCTCTGATGATGCCAAAACGTCGCGGTGAATCAGATCGACAATTTCTGCCTGAGACAGCTGTTCACCGATTCGCTGCTCGCCTGGTACATTCAAAACATCTTGATCTTTCCACCACTGGCGCATCTCCGATTCGCCAAATTCATGAGCGCTTGGCTTGGTAGCGTGGCGGCGCACCGTTTCCTCAAACGATACGTCAAAATAATAAATCAGTTTTTCACCCTGAAAATCATCCAGCAGCCGGCGCAGCATCGCGCCGTATTTTTTATTGCTCAAAATACCCTCCAAAATCACCGTATAGTCAACATTATTGCCATACATGCATAGATCGTAAATCAGCTGAATCGCCGGATTGCTTTCGCTATCTTTCACGCGCAGTATTTCCCGGCGCACCACATCCTGTGACACCAACATCGTGCCGTAGCCTAGTTGACGCTGGAGTAAGCGCGCCGTGCTGGTTTTGCCGCAACCAGAATTACCGCGGAGAATGATTAGCGGATGAGAGGCCATCACATACGCTCCAGTAAATCATAAGCAACAGCCGCTGATAACGCCTGCATTTGACGAAGATTATCACCCGGCTTAAGCGGTGGCTTGAGGCTACGTATAAGGAAAAATCCGACAAATGATGCCAGCATTTCCGCGTTGACTTCACCCAACCACGGCGTTACGTCACGACCATGGCGCGCCATATCAACCAGAAATTCTGTCGCACCAGATCCTTTAGGTGCATAGGAAGCCCAGTTCCAGTCAACCAACTTCAACTCGCCAGTTTGCGGATTAAATGCCAAATTGTCACTACGAACATCCGAATGATTAAAGCAATCTTCCGTCTGCTTGGCAAATTCTTTAGCGCGCGCCGAAATATCAATCAACTCATCGCGCTTTTCTAACAGCTCAATTATAGCCTGACAACGCCGCTGATTAATCTCCAACTGACTCGGCAATAGTTTTTGATAGTTATCAATCAACCGACGACGAATATCAGCATCAGCAATAACCTGATCAATTCCATCATCTAAGCCAAGCTTTTCCGTCGCAAACGGTTGTAATTGCAGTTCTTCAATCAGCTCCTGCGGCAATTTTATTTTTTCCAGCTCTCGAACCGCGGTTATCACCGTCGAAATATAACGTTCCGCGACATAGTTATCCGTCGGAGGTTGCCACAACCACCCATCTGACGAAGCGTAACTGCTCGTCATCAACACGTAACCGTCATCAGCCAATTCAGTCCAATCAGCAACATATTGCGGATAAGTTTTCTGTAACAAACGCGTTACTGCATAATCTTTTTTTAGCCAGCCTAGTTCCCGCTCACCCTCATCCGACAATAAATTAGTATCAACTTCTTTAACGAAAATCGTTCGACCACCAGACGACACCAGCGCTCGACGATTAAGCGAAAAGCCGCCGCTTACCGGCGTGATCCGTAATTCAGATGAATCAACGTTTAGCTCCGCCGCCGCACACCGCAAGGCTCTGTTGGTTAATAATTTATCGTGATCTGGCAATGTTTCCATGCGTAAATTATAGCATATTCTATCTGTTATTAATTTGGAATGACTAGTATAAATTCCGCGCCAGCTGACGGTTTACTTTTGATGCGAATAGTATAACCACAGCGATCCGCCAAGGTTTTAGCAATTGCCAGCCCCAAACCATAGCCCGACGCGTCGGTTCGAGTCCGTGCTGCGTCTGCACGATAAAATCTCTCGAAAATGTGTTTTTGATCATTTGACGAAATGCCCGGTCCGTTATCTTTAACTATAAATTCCACAGAATTTTTATTCAGCCTGACCCAAATCTTCACTTCACTAACCTTTTGCGGCGCGTATTTAATAGCATTGTCCACCAAAATTGATAAAATCTGACGAACCGCATTTACTCGTAAAACTACCTTTTGACCATATGGAGCGTTCTGTAAAATTTTAACCTGCTTCGCTTTTGCAACCTGAGAATACTGTCTTATAACCTCTTTAATAATTTCAGAAATATCAATTGACTCTGGATCATTCAAAGCATTTTCCGACTTCGCCAAATCCAGCAACGAATTGCTAAGTTTAGTCAGTTTTTTAATTTCCTCAACGTTTTGGCTCAAAACCTGACGAGCTTTTTCATCGGTCAGCACACGCTTACGCATCGCTATTTCATTACTCAAAAGCAACGCCGCCAACGGAGTTCTTAGCTCGTGGCTAGCATTAGACACAAATTGGGCTTGCTGCTCAATTGACTGTTCAATTGGCGCCAGCGTTCTTCGCGCCAACACTAGACTCAACCAATAACCAAACACCAACATCGCACCATTTAACACAATTAAAGATATCACCACCATTTCGCGCGTTTCATTGTCACGTCGCTCTAATCGATGATGAAATTGATCTTCGATATCCGCTGATTGCTTAATATGGTCATCAGGCGGCAATTCTCGGTTAAGTTGGGTCGAGGTAACAGCATAAATAATCACGCTAAACACCAGTGACAACGTCATAATCACAGCCAAATAACTCAGTGCTAGTCGTCTGACGCGTTGCTGTTTCATGATTTTTCCTCTAATTTATAGCCAAAACCCGAAACCGTGTGAATTAATTTCGATTTAAATGGCTTATCAATTTTTCGGCGCAAAAACATAATAAATAGCTCAACATTATTCGGTAATACGTCCGCGTCAAAATCCCAAACGTGCGATATAATCTGTTCTTTTGATAAAACCTTACCTTTATTTCGCATCAAATATTCCAGAACACCATATTCCTTAGCGGTCAAGTTAATCTCCTGCGAAGCTCGCGTTACTTTTTTTGAGCTTGGATCAAGTTTCAAATCGCCCACCTGAAGAATTTCCTCCAATTTCTCATTCGGCCTACGAAGTAACGCCCTTATGCGAGCCAATAGCACGTCAAAGCTAAATGGCTTAGCTAAATAATCATCAGCGCCAGTGTCCAATCCTTCAACAATATCACGCTCCGCATCGCGCGCGGTCAACATTAAAATCGGCGTTTTATTACCATCATTTCTCAGGGTTCGACAAACTTCATAGCCGTTCATTCCTGGTAGCATTATGTCCAAAATAATAACATCATAATCATCAGCCGCAGCGGTCCGATAGCCTTCGCTGCCATCATTCGCCACATCAACTGCATATGACTCGTCTTCCAACCCTTCTTTTAATAGTCGAGTAATCGTAACGTCATCTTCAATCAGTAAAACTCTCACAGATATATTATACCTTTATATCTCAACAATTTCACATACTAATACATCGCTATCATTTGTGCTTCTGGCCAAATTTTCTGAACTAACCGTTTGCCGCGTGCCGTTAATCGTACCCACGCGTCACCATATATTTGATCAATCGCCATCAAACCTTTACGACGCAAATCCGCCAAAATATTCATTACTGTTCGACGCGATAATCCAACTTGCCCGGCTAAAACTACGACGTCATCGCCGCCATCTTCATAGATTTGTTGTAAAATTAACGCCTCATTCGTTGTTAAATTAACTTCTTTTGATTGAGCTTTATTCATAATATTCCTTTATCTGGTTAGTGATAGTTATTATGATAAACGAGCATTCTTTAATTTTGCTGTAAAATTAACTATTCTACTTTTATTTTTACAATGCTTATTGTTATAATGACTTTTACCATTAATTTTAGGAGGGTGTATGTTAATAAAGAAACGCTTTTTAAATACAAAAGTTAAAATATTAACTGGAGTAATGGCTACTGGACTATTCATTGGTGGATCACTACTTACCTTACCAACTGCACAAGCTAAGAGTGTCGTTAGCGATGATTATCCGTTGAACGATAGTATTAACTGGAATTTAAATCCTGTTTGGCGTGATGAATTTAACGGCGCGTCATTAGATAAAGATTCTTGGAATATATACACCAGCGGATGGGGCGCTAATAACGTCCAAAGCTGCTACAGTAGGAGCGAAGAGAATGTGAATGTTAAAAACGGCAGTCTAAACTTAGTCGGACTATACAAGCCTGGCGCGCGCTGCACAGGAAATGAAAAAAGCGGCAACTTCACCTCTGGATTCGTAGAAACGAAGGGCAAAAAATTTTGGACTTACGGCTATATTGAGGCTCGCATAAAAATGCCAAATAATAAGAGCACCTGGCCTGGTTTTTGGATGAGTCCTGATAAACCTACATATGGCAGTTGGCCTCGCAGCGGTGAAATTGACATCGTAGAGACTAAAGGTTCTAACTTAAATTACGCGGCGGCAGACGCTCACTGGGGACTTTCAACAGGCAATAAAAAACATGCTCAAGGTAGAGATTTGCCAGCTGGATTTAAAGACACCACTCAATGGCACACATACGGCGTAAAATGGACTGAGGGAAAATTGGAATATTACATTGATGGCGTAAAGTTCCACACCGTCAACGGGTTCAGTCAACCAAACGCAGCAAACACACCTTACGGCCCATTCGACAAGCCATTCTTCTTGCGTCTTAACTTGGCAATCGGCGGTGACTACATTGACGGTAAAGGCAGCAAATGGTCAAACGCCTACAACGCCCTAGCTAAATATCCAAAGTCATTCCCGGCAACTATGTCAATCGACTATGTCCGCGTATACGAAAGACGAACAGTTAAGGAAATCAACGTGCCAGATAACAATTTGCGCACCCAACTTAATAAAAAATTGTCAACAGCACTCAACACTAATCGTAAAGACGATCAAAAAATTACTGACGTAGAGTTGGAAAGATTGACAGATCTTAACCTAAGTTACTCAAACATTTACGACCTAACCGGAATAGAAGCTGCTAAGAATCTTCAGAACTTGTTGTTAAACAACAACTATATCTCAGACCTAAGCCCACTATCTGGTCTAACTTCTCTAAAAATTCTATCCTTAAGAAATAACTGCTTCGCCGATATAAGTCCGCTAGCTGGATTAACATCCCTGACTTCCCTACGTCTTGAAAATCAGCGAGTTAGTGTTAAGCCTAACGACAAATCATTCGCTTCACCGCTGAAGGATTTGGTAG
>CALHQU010000021.1 GCA_938038145.1 uncultured Candidatus Saccharibacteria bacterium | reverse complement strand
CTTACCGGGAATCGAACCCGGATTGCCAGGATGAAAACCTGGTGTCCTAACCGTTAGACGATAAGGCCACGACTTCAGATATCATAACAAATTATTGTCGAATTGTCTATAGCAAATCAGCCACTTCTCCACCGTTATCTATTAATGTATAATATTTCCATGACAAAGCAGAAGAAAAAGCGCAATAAAAAATATTCTGGAATGGACGCGACATCTCAGCGACCAAAAGTAACAAGGATTACAGCGACGAATCGCTCCAAATTATCTCAATGGTTTTTCGATCGAAAAAAGCTCATTCGCACCATTGGCATGGCGGGACTCGTTGTAGTTGTCTTAATTATCGTTATTTCTGGAATGTTAAGTTTATTCCGTTAACGAACTGGTAATTTAAACCCAAAAGTACTGCCTTTTCCTTCTTCTGATTCAAAGATCATTTCGCCGTCGTGCGATAAGATAACTTTCCTCGCCAAAAATAAGCCAACACCAGTGCCGTCTGGTCGCTTTTTTCTGGCATTTGTGCCGCGGAAGAATTTACCAAACAGATTTGCTTGCTCTGATTTCGGTACGCCAATTCCCGAATCTTTCACCGTAAATTCAATCGCACCATTACTATTTTTTAGAGAAATTATTACCTTTTTATGTGGATTTGAATAGTAAATGGCATTGTCAATCATATTCAGCATAACTTGACGAATCTTCTCAGAGTCAGCCGTAATCAATGGAACTTTTTTATCAATCTTTAGGTCCATTTCTACAGACCTCTGATCCGCCACAACCTTAAGCAAAGCAACTTCATCCCGAAGAATTTGAGCAATATCTATCTTCTGTTTATCGATATTAAATTTGCCAGTCTGAAGCCTAGAAACATTAAGAAAATCATTTATCAACCTCACCATACGCTCACTCGAAGAAAACGCTTCTCTAAGAACCGCACGCTGCGTCGGCGTAATCTTCCCCAGATCGCCCTCTAGCATCATATCCAGATAACCCTTAATACTAGTCAACGGCGTTCTTAATTGATGTGAAGCCATAGAAATAAACTCATTCTTCGCCTCGTCCAGTCGCTGAAGCTGCCGATTGCTGAACCTCAACTCTTTAGTCGCCTCGTCAATTTTACGCTGCAAACTTTTATTCAACTCATTAATTTCTTCCAATGACAAAGAATTTCGAATCGACACCGCCAGTTCCCCAGCAATCGATTCCAGCATTTCAATATCACGAGAACTATAGCCCAAACTTTTATGCTCGCCCAGAAATAGAATTCCCGTTTCTTGATTTTGATGCAGCAGCGGCATAACAATTTTCGTGCGATGAATATCTAAAAGTTTCTTCAGTTCTGGATCCTTTACTTGATTTGCCAAAATAACTTCCGGAAAACTACAATTCTTATAATAGTAGTCCATAATCCTGTGAACGTCTTCCTCAACAACAGATATTCGTCGCCGACCCGCCCGACCGTATATTCCTTTTTCTGGAATACAAAACGCCACTTTTTCCGCCTTAAGAGAAGTCGCTATATAATTACCAACACGTCGAGTTAGCAATTGCAAATCCGCTGTATAGGTTAATATTTTACTAATCTCACGCGTAAATGTATCGGCATCATATTCTCCGTAATAAAAAACCCTATCAGTAAATTTATCAAATATTTTCTTCACCGGCTGGTACATAACCGCCAAAATCATAGCCAAAATCATATTCATAAGATTTACGTGGCTATCAACCGTCAGGCTGCGCTGGAAGACCAAAATTGAAATAACATATGCAGAAATCACGTAAACGACAGCTAGTGCGATTAATAGCAACATATACGAAACGCTTCGAGCCACCGCCATTTTTACGTCCATCAATCGGTATCTGACAATGCTATACATAATTGCAAACAAGAAAATAATCGTAGCAATTGGACCAATCCATATATATCGATAATCACCAAGCGCCGGAAGAAACAAATCCACTACAAAGCCAGGAATACTACATATCAACAGACCAATCATGTAAATCGCGACTTGCTTGCGTCGAACAGAATCTGATTTGCGCCACGCTATATGCCCAAAACACATAGAAATTAAGAAGAATACTGAGAAAAAAGTTGCAAAAATGACATAGTTGACTGCATGAATCGGAATTCGAGAAAAATCTACTGGCGTGACGATTTCTGATGTATTGATAATAAACTCAGGAACCAAAATAATGTATAGCGAAAAAATCGTTATCAATATACTAGATGCGCAAATAAAGCTCTTCGTTGATTTTGTCGATGGAAGAAACGACTTTGTAGTGAAAATAGCCAACGCAGGACAAAAAACAGCCGAAGCTACATAAAACCACCTGGACGCAGTGTCTAATACTACTCCATTGTCCGCCAAAGAAAACACTTCAAGTCCAGCTGACCACACGGCCAAACATAGACAAACCAGAAAAAACCAATGCTTCGCATCATGACGACGCTTCGACTTTTTAAGCACAAGAACGCCTAAAATTAGCGCCATCAACGCAACCAATCCTAGCACTAACGCTCGTACCATCATACTAATGCTTATTATAGCATTTTATTCTACGTTTCAATCGCAAAAACTGTGTAAACGCCGCTCGCAGTAACTGTAGCTTCAATAGATTCTTTTGGTATGCCAGATTTTTGGAGTAATTTAAAGCCTTCTTTAATTGAACGCATCCTAACTTTTGGAACCCACCCCATCAGTCCATGCAAAAATTCTTTTTGTGGGCGATTTACGTTCATATTGCCAGTGATCATTAGTCCACCGGTTCGTAAAAATTTCAATGATTCTCGTGTCAATTGCTTATAAACGCCATCCGGCAAATATTCTCGCAAGCCAGAATCTTCCGCAATATCCAGCTTACGATTGCCCAAAACTCCCTCCAAACTCAAAGGCTTGCCAAGCTTGCTGAATAATCGCTCGCAATGAACTTCAATCTTATCTTCCAAATTCCATTTCTTCGCCAAGCTCTGTGCCGCTGCCAGAGACAACGGATCTTGATCTAGCAGGATAACCGTCGGCGCCTCACCCGTTTCATCCTTAAGTTTTTTCAGCATCTTCAAAGTCGCCAGTCCCGTTCCGCAGCCAAAACTCATCACCAGCATATCGTCAATTGAACGATTCTCTTTTTCTGCCACTTTCTTCAAATGATCAATCGACAAACCGTTCACTGTTTCCACTCGCTCACGAATACCAAGCGAATCCGCACAATGCCGAATGACGTCAGAAAACTTCTCAGTCACCGGCGCCTGGATAAACTCTCTGACCTCACTAATTCTCTTCTCTACTTCTTCAATAGCCGTCGCTTTATCCACGCCGTTGTTGATTTTACCTTGAACCATAACTTCCTTCAGTGGCAAACCATTAATCTTCTCATCAAATACCGACTTATCCAGCGGACCACTCATAGTTGGATATTTACCTTTTGACAATATTTCGCCATTTTCATCAAAAACGCTCAAATCCTCAGCTTCAGAAATTGTCAAAAACGTCAGTGCGGAACCTCGATGATTGTGCCACGGCTGCGAATCGGTCTGATCTTTACCATACAATAACTTGTCGCGAAAAACCTCCAGATATGAATCTATTTTTTCGCCCCACTTGCCCATCTTCACAAAAGGAGTTTTATCTAAGACATTCGCAATTGCCGCGGTGGCTAGATTTTTATGAATAAAATATTTACGAACCTCTTTTAACTTTGCATCGCCTTGTTCCAGATAATTGTATATGTCATGAATTTTATCCGGATTATTATATGCAGGGTCGGTCTTTTCTCCAATTTTAACCCTGCATCCCTCGCGTCTAAGGTTTATAATCTCCTCCCTCAGCGCTTCGTTAGCCTTGCAATCAATTCCATTAAGAAAATCGCCCACCCCCACTGCAGCATATCGTTCATTCCTAAAGTTTTCCATGCCAAAAATTATAGCATAATTTATGTGATATACTTAAAGCATGATAAAAATCGCTATCATTGAAGACGACCCAACCATCAGCCAGATGTATCGAATGAAGTTCGAATCGGACGGGTTTGACGTTCGCTTGGCCGCCAACGGACAAATTGGCATAGAAGTAGTCGAGAAGTTTCAGCCAGATATTATTTTGCTAGATTTACAAATGCCGGAAATGGACGGCGCGGAGGCTTTGAAACGAATTAGGTCTAAAGATTGGGGAAAAACTATTCCCGTTATCGTCCTCACTAATCTCGGCGAAGAAGAAGCTCCGCACGATTTGAAGAAATTAGGAATTCATAGCTACATCGTAAAAGCAAACTTAACGCCACGCCAAGTTGTCGAGCAGGTCAAAACTGCCATAAAAGCCGCTTAATTTTTTGATTGATTCGCAATCTTTAGACAAGCCGTAATTACATTATCAAACAGCGCAGAAACCGTTAATGGACCAACTCCGCCTTTTTTTGGTGTAATAATTACATCATTACGCTGACGCACTTCTTCAGATGCGTCGCCAACAATTTTTCCATTTTCCGAAGCAGTTCCCGCGTCAATAACAACCGCCTTAGTCTTAATCATCTGGCTTTTAATCAGCCCTGGAACTCCAGTTGCCGACACGATAATATCGTAATTTATCAATTGAGATAAGTCGTCACCTTTTTCAAAAACCGTCACATAGACGTTAGATTTCAGCCACATCCTCTCAAGAGGCGCACCAACCAAACGACCTCGCCCGACAATCGCAACTTTTTTATTTTTCAAGTCAACGCCATATCCAGCCAGTAACCAACTAATAGCCGTTGGTGTAGCCGCCTGAAAAATCGCCTTTTTACGCAGACCGTCAACGTCTTTATCTTCTCGAATACTCTCGAGTAATTCATCAGTCTGATCAGGATTACTAATCGGCAATTGCAGAATTATCCCTTGAACATCGTCTCGATTATTCAATTCTTGAATCACCTCCAAAGCTCCGCCCGCAGGAACTCGATGAATCTCCACGTCAATCAAAATATCAGCACCATACCTCTGTTTCAAACGCATATACGTTTCAATGACTGGATTTTCGACATCAGTAACAATCGCCAAACGAGGATTAACATGCCAAGCTTGCCTTAAAGCTCGCACCTGTTTCGCCTGGCGCTCCTTGATAAATCCAGCTAATTCTGAGCCATTTAGTTCTCTCATTGTCATTAAGTATAGCAATTTTACCATCTTGAGTACAGATATAGTGTGTGCTATAATTTGAGAAGCTTGGTTTATGGCGGATGTAGCTCAGCTGGTTAGAGCGCTGGATTGTGGCTCCGGAGGCCGTGGGTTCGAA
>CALHQU010000020.1 GCA_938038145.1 uncultured Candidatus Saccharibacteria bacterium | reverse complement strand
GTGCCAATTTTTGTACCAATTTATCAAGATGCAGTGTTGGCTAACAGTTATAGAAAAACATTAAAAGCTCAGTTTATCCAGCTGCGCCGTTGGAGTTATGGGGCTTCGGATGTGGCGTATGTTGGTAATAATATATTTAATAAAAATAGGACGGTAAAATTTTGGCCTAGCCTAGCTAGGTTTATAAGGTTATTAGATGGTCATGTAACTCAGGCTTGTATTGCTCTAATTGTTGCTTTCGGTGGATGGGCTCCTCTTGTACTAAACAGTGAAGCTGCACGTAGCGTTGCTGCTCACCAGTTGCCGGATACTGTTAGTTTAATACAACAAGTAGCTATGATAAGTATTTTGGTATTGATTTTTGTATCGTTCAAGTTGTTGCCGCCTCGTCCAGAAAGATATAAGAAGAGTAGAAACGCATTGATGGTTCTACAATGGTTCTTGATGCCTATTACTTCTATTGTATATAGCTCTTTGGCGTCATATAATGCACAGACTCACCTTTTGCTTGGTAAATATCTTGATAAGTTTGATGTAACGGAGAAGACTACTGTAGAGATGAATGATCAGAGTCGTGCTCAGAATAAGAAAAAGAAGGACGGCCACGACGCCTCTTTCTCTGAGAGATAATAAGATTATGTTGTGCTGCATATTGCAGTGCAGCTATTTGGTCAAAATTCTGTAATGTTGAGTGGGTTATTTCGGCGATGTGTTGAGATGATATCGCGGATTTGTTTTGTAGGTGTATTAATTTATCTTGTATAGTATTGGCCAAGTCGTAGCTATATGAACCTGCCAATTTTTCGTTATGATTAAAACTTCGCGCAATACTAAGCATTAGTTTTCCTATAGAAAAATTATTTTTCTCGCCATCTTGTGATATGACAACGAGGGAAATCACAGGCTTTTCGTAAGTTGTAAAAGAATAACCGCATTGGTCGCACATATGTCTACGCCAGGTTGTTGGGTATTTTTTATTTTGACGAGAATTTGTTACGTGGGTTTTTTCGTGAAAACATTTTATGCATATCATATCAATATATTGACATACAACTATAAAAAAATCCAGTGGAAAAGTGCTGTGTAAAATAAAAATCGCCTCGTTATAGAGGCGACTACTTTGTAAATCTGGGAACTTAATTAAGTATAGATCTTTCTTCGTTGATCTTCTTATTATATTCGTAGTGAATTTTTGCCTTGCTCAATAAAGAACAGTGTTGTGGCTTTTTTGTGTTTAAACTAGGTGAGTCATGCTTACTCATGCTCTAAATTCTAACATACTTATCAAATAAAGTCAAGGTCTGTATGGCAAACGTGTAGGTTTGGTCATTTTCTATACTCCTTTACGACATTAAAAAAACTCTTCATCAGTAACCAATAAAGAGTTATACAATTGTCGTATCTGGTGGGCAATAGAGGATTCGAACCTCTCACCTCTTCAACGTCAATGAAGCGCTCTAGCCAAATGAGCTAATCGCCCAGATATAATAATATTACCATAACAGATGTCTACTATCAAGGAGCGTGGTATAATATTGGTATGAGTGAAGAAGAACTAAAATCTATGAGACACAGCCTGGCGCATATTATGGCACAGGCTATTCAGCATTTATGGCCTCAGGCGAAGTTTGGCGTGGGACCGGCTATCGATAATGGTTTTTACTATGATATTTATCTTGACAACGGGACAATTTCTGAAGCTGACCTTCCGAAGATAGAAGAGGAGATGCGAAAGATCGTAGCGGCTAATTATCCGTTTGAGAGGCGCGATGTGTCGGTAGCAGAGGCCATTGATTGGGCTATAAGTGGAGATCAGTCATTTAAGGTGGAACTACTGAACGATCTTAAGCGATCTGGTACTACAGTTGCTAGTGAATTAGCTGGAGAAAAAATGGGATCTGTGTCTGATGGCGATAGTAAAGTCGAGACTGTTTCTTTGTATTCTCAGGGTGATTACACTGATTTGTGTAGAGGTGGACATGTGGATAGCACTGGAAAAGTTGGCGCATTTAAGCTTACTAAGACAGCTGGAGCATATTGGCGAGGCAATGAGAATAATCCACAAATGCAGCGAATATATGGTGTAGCGTTTGCTACGCAGGAAGAGCTGGATGAATATCTTAATAGATTGGAAATTGCAAAACAGCGAGATCATCGCAAATTAGGTAAGGAGCTTGATTTGTATACAACCTCTCCTCTGGTAGGGATTGGTTTACCTTTGTTTACTCCTCGCGGTACGATTTTACGAGACATAGTGGCTCAATACTCGAACCAGCTGAGACAGAAGTTTGGCTTTGAAAAGGTCTGGACTCCTCATATTACGAAAAAAGACCTATATGAAACATCGGGTCATTGGGCTAAGTTCGGAGAAGAGCTATTTTTAGTTAAAAGCCAAGAAACTAGTGATGAGATGGCTCTTAAGCCCATGAACTGTCCGCATCATACGCAAATTTTCGCCTCACGACCGCGAAGTTATCGTGATATGCCGGTAAGATACTTGGAGACGACAACAGATTATCGCGACGAAAAAACTGGCGAGCTGGGCGGATTGAACCGTGTACGCTCATTAACGCAGGATGATAGTCATATATTTTGTCGCACTGATCAGATTGAAGGCGAGATTAATAATTTATTATCTGCTGCTCGTGAGCTGTATGGATCAATCAATATGAAGCTCAGGGTTAGATTAAGCTATCGTGACGAGTCTGATTCGTATTTAGGCGATCTTAGCTTATGGGATTCCGCACAGAACCAGTTAAAATCTGCTGTCGAGAAAGTAGGATTGGATTATTTTGAGCAAGAGGGCGAGGCGGCATTTTATGGTCCAAAGATTGACTTCATGGCGACAGATGCAATCGGCCGTGAACATCAAGTTGCAACCGTGCAGCTAGATTTCGTGCAGCCACAAAGGTTCGGTTTGGAATATGCGGATGCTGATGGTAATTTTACAACACCAGTTATGATTCACTGTGCCTTATTAGGGTCAGTCGAGCGATTTTTGAGTGTGTTTATAGAACATACTGGCGGATGGTTTCCGTTTTGGGCGGCTCCAGAACAGGTCCGTATCTTGACGATCAATGACACAGTGCTAGATTATGTTGATAAAATAACAACCATATTATCAGATATTACCCTCATGAAACCAGTTAGATATAACGATGTGAGATTTACAATAGACTCTAGAAATGAATCATTAGGTAAGAAGATTAGGGAAGCTACCTCCATGAAGATACCTGTTCAACTTATCGTAGGACCAAAGGATATGGAAGCTAACGAGGTTAGTGTTCGCACGCAATCTGGCGAAGAAAAAATATCATTGGGGCAGCTTGCTGAGTATATAAAGTCTTTGTAGGATTAAGCTAATTGGATGGGTTTATAAAATTGGATAATGGCGTTGATGAAAGTCGCCTACCATTAATTGTAATTGTTGGTCCTACCGCTAGCGGCAAAACGTCATTAGCTATACAATTGGCAAAGAAGTATAGAGGAGAGATAATTTGTGCTGACAGTAGAACTGTCTATCGTGGTATGAATATTGGGACGGCTAAGCCTTCTCCGGAAGAGCAGCAGGGGGTTTCTCATTGGGGTATTGACTTAGTGGATCCAGGAGATCCTTTCAATGTGTCGCAATTTAAGGACTATGCCTGTCAAAAGATTAAAGAAATCCGAAGTCGAGGAAATATTCCATTTCTTGTCGGTGGAACAGGGTTGTATATTGATTCTGTTATATTTGATTTTCAATTTGGAGGTAAATCCAGCAGAGAAAAGAGAGCCAACTCACAAGAAATGACGATATCTGAACTTCAACAATACTGCGTCAATCACGATGTAGCCTTGCCGGAGAATAGTAAAAATAAAAGATATCTAATTAGGGCTATTGAGCGAGCCGATGAAAAGCCGTCTGGACTGGAGGCTCCATTGAATAATACTATCGTTGTCGGAATTACCACGGGTAAACAACTACTAAAACGGAGGATTACAGATAGAGCAAAAAAAATGTTCAAAGATGGTGTTGTAGAAGAGACAATAGAATTAGCTAATAGCGCCGGGTGGTGTAATGAGGCTATGACGGGTAATGTTTATCCTATTATTAAGAAATTAATCGAGAAAGAAATAGATGAAGATCAGGCTATTCGGGAGTTTATTGTTAGTGATGTAAACTTAGTGAAACGTCAGTTGACGTGGTTTAGACGAAACCCATTTATTGAATGGGGAGATATTCATTCGTGTGAACAATATTTATCTCGAGTATTAGATAGTAAGTAAAAAATATGTTACAATTATAGTACAATGATTGATTCATTATTTGGTTCAAAAACTAGGGTAAAATTATTACATCTTTTTCTGAATAATCCAGAAAAGTCATTTTATGTGAGGGAAA
>CALHQU010000019.1 GCA_938038145.1 uncultured Candidatus Saccharibacteria bacterium | reverse complement strand
ACTCCTTTTATATTCTGGTGGTATCAAACCATTACTATAATGAGTATCGTCTGGGGAATTGTCATATTGCTATTAATAATGAAATTAATAGAAAATAAATCTTTGTCTTTTTTAAAGAGATATAAACATGGTGATATAATATCGAATCTCACACTATCACTTTTATTAACCTATTCAATGGTAAGCTTCGCCCTACTATTGTATCCAGCCTTTCAGATACCTGTTGTCATCACTGTATTTCTAGTGGCGATTGGCTATTATATAAATACTTGGAAAAAAGCACCCAAAAAAGTGCGAAAAATACTATATGTAAATACAGCATTCATAGTAGGATCTGCTCTAGCAGCGATCAGCATAGTTGGTATATTTTTAATCACCAGAATAGATGCCGTACAAGCCATTTCTGGTACAGATTATCCCGGGGCACGATTCGTACATTCGGGAGCTCCATCACAGGCTGATCTAATCGGTCTCACTGGCTATAGTCAATACCGACTTATGGATGACGCATCCATCTCATCGATAGATCCAAGTAAAGGATCCATTAATCAAAGTGAAATGTCTGCATTTATCATTACGCCTTTTGCATTTATCATTCCTATACTGTTTATTTTATATAGCAAATGGCGTAAAAATAAAACTATAGATTGGGTTGGAGTTGCTATTTTTGTTTCCTGCTTAATATTCATATCTCATTTATTTATTCCAGGATTCTCTTCAATAGCAAAACCTTTCATGATGCATCTTGTACCGATAACAAGATTGCATCTTGGATTAGGTTTTATAGGAATCTTTTCATTAATATACACGCTTGCCAATACTATAAAATTTTCATCACAATATCGCTATTTACCATATCTATATTCAACAATGGTGATTATTATTTATGTCTGCACCATTGTATATGTCGTAAAGTTCAATCGTAACTTTGCTGGGGATCTTCGCGTATTATTACTAGCCGCAATAAGCCTTTCTGGTGGACTAGCCCTTATATTTATAAAAAAGGAAAAACTCGGACTGTTAGTGCTTTCTTCTTTATGTATAATGTCAACAATAACTATACAGCCGTTATATAGAGGTCTAGGAAGCGGATATAACGATAATATTATAATCAAAAAGATTACCTCTACCTCGTCTAGTGACGACACATGGGGACTGTCTGGCACAAGCGTGCTAGAAAATTTCCCTCAAATGGCAAATAGAAAATCAATTACGGGAGTCAATACTTACCCTGATAAAGATTTCTGGTCAAAAGTGTCAAAAGATAAGACAATTTATAACAGGTATGCACATATACTTCTATCTGACACCATAGATAAAGATCTCGTACTTATTCAGCCGGACGTATTTATTGCAAAATTGAGTTGTAGTAATCATATAGGAAAATCTGTTACTCGCGTGTTATCTACGACGCCGTTACAGCTACCTTGCTATGAACTAATCGATAAAGTCACTGTACATAATGGAGATATTTTATTCTATAAAAGAACTTCTTAAAGCTTTACCGTTTTATCTATATCTGCTATAGTAGTGTTGATTAGGTAACAATTATGAAAATACAGAAAAAACAAAATAAAAAAAATAAAGTATTGATTCTGATAGCTGTTATACTATTGTCTATAACAGGCTATGGCTTAATTTCCTATAAATTTAAGTTCTGGCCCTTCATCCAGAATCAATTTAACACAGCCACCGAGGAACAGAAAACAGCTGGTCAAGACATAAAAAAAAGATCATTAAATGATGCATCCAATAAGTCAGGAAAAGAGTCATCAGGTCAAAAATCTAAAACACTACAAGGAAGCGATCCTTCGCCAGAACCGACTCCATCATCCAACGGGAAAAAACCAACAGTTGGAGTAAGTATAACAACTACAACAGTCGATAAAGATTCAAACACACTTTATATCCGTAGTTTAATCCAAACTATATCATCAAGCGGAAGATGTACGTTATCAATGCACAATACTAGCGGACAAACGTACTCCAATAGCGTAGATCTGCAGGCTGGGCCAAGTACGTCTAGCTGTAAAGGATTTAACGTTCCGTTATCTCAATTGTCACCTGGAAAATGGACAATAAACATTCATTATGAAGACAACAACGTGACTGGAGATACTGAAGGAGAAATAACTATATGAAGAAATTAATATTAAAATTAGGCATACTTACGTCAATGTGCTTAGGAACGATATTATCTTCTACGCCAGCATCTGCAGTATTAAATGATTTTGACCCAGGAAATATTATGGATGATGCCGTAGCAACAAATTACGGATCCATGAGTGCAGACAAAATTCAGTCATTTTTAAATAGTAAAGTTCCCCAATGTGATACAAATGGCGCCAAACCAGCCAGTGAGTTTGGAAGACCTGATATGACTCGCGCTCAGTATGCCGCATCGAAAGGGTGGCATAGTCCTCCGTACACCTGTCTCCGTGATTATAAAACAAAAGATGGAAGAAGCGCTGCTCAATTAATCTTTGATATCTCTCAAAAATATCATGTAAACCCACAGCTTTTAATAGTTTTGCTCCAAAAAGAGCAAGCCCTAGTTACTGACACGTGGCCAACTCGTGGGCAATTCAAAAGCGCAACTGGCTATGGATGTCCAGACACCGCCGCGTGTGATAGTAAATATTTTGGTCTAGAAAACCAGCTAGAATGGGCAGCGAAACACTTTCACTACATAATAACACGTAATCCTAATTGGTTTTCACCATATACAACAGGCGTAAATTTCGTTCAATGGAGTCCGAATACTGCTTGCGGAGGATCTAATGTAAATATTCAGAATTGGACAACCGCCGCTCTTTATAGTTATACACCATATCAACCAAATGCCGCTGCTATGTCATCTGGGTATGGCGTAGGTGATGGGTGTAGCGCCTATGGTAATCGTAACTTTTATAATTACTTTACAGACTGGTTTGGAGATACTAGATCAAGCAGTTCATTCTCTTGTAAAAACGGACAGAATATACCTAACGTAGAAACTGGCGCTAGAATTATACCAACTAGGATAAATGGAAATAATGACACCTTAACTATATCCGTCCCTAATAACACTGGCAGTAAATGTGCCGAAATGCATACATGGGCCAATAGTAACTTACAGGCATGGTCTCAGCATACAGCGACAAACTCATACACCTTTAATCAGCAGTACAGCAAGGTTATATCAAGGAAAGTCAATAGCAAAAATACTGTATTAACAAAGGTCGACTATAACGGAACCGCAAGTGGTAGAGTTGAGTTTCATACGTGGACTCAAGATGGATTGCGTTGGCTAGCTCACACTGCAACATCTGCCGGACCTATTGATCCGCTATTCTCTGAAGTTATAACAGCAGATACTGATGGCGATGGTAATGACGAATATTATCTGATTAATTATGAGCAGACTAATTCTGGCATGATTGAAGTACATGGTTGGAATAATAATGGAACTAGTTGGTTTAGACACACAGCAACAAGCCACCCTTCAGCTAGTATGAACACAGGAAGAGTTATTGCGGCAGATCTTGATGGAGATAAAAAAGATGAATTCATATATGTTAAATACGACAATACTACGAGCGGTCTTATCGAATTTCACGTATGGGATTCTTCGTTAAAAAACTGGGTACGTCACACCGCAAGTAATTACCCAGAATCTGGCTATGTGATAGGATCAAATGACATAGTGGCAGCCGACTTACAAGGAAGAGGAAAAGACACCATCTATTATGTCAAATACAGAGGTACAACCAATAACACCGTCGAAGTACATGGATGGGGCGACGGTCAACAATCATGGGCTAGCCACATATCTACATCATCAGGAATATACTAAGTATAATAACTCGTATATCTTTACATCGTAAATAATATAAATAACCGCGATAGTAAGTTGTACTGTCGCGGTTATTTAATAATTAATAGTTAACGTTATTCGGGTAACCTATATCCCGGACCAAATTGCTCAAAATTATCATTATAGAATGGATCCCTCTTCAAGTATTCGCCCCATCTCTTACGCATCTCTTTTTGAGCACTCTCTAGTTCGCTAGTATCTCTCTCGCTCGTGTTTATGCGACCAACACTCTTAGATTCATAATGGAATAACTCAGCGTATGGAGTGTAGACATTATAATAGCCTTCTTTGCGTAATTTAAGGTTAAGATCTACATCGTTATACGTTATACGAAGTTTATTGTCAAACCCACCCACCTTGTTGAATTTATCACGACTAATCATACAACAAGCACCAGTTACTGCCGATACATTACGGATATTGGCGGTATAAATATACGTAAATATATCTGTACGCTCATCCTGACCATAAAACGGATGGAATGCGATATCTCTTTCAGATAAGACTATTCCAGCATGCTGTATTGTCTTATCCTCGAATATAAGTTTAGGTCCAACCATCCCTACTTCTGGACGCTGAGCATGCTCAAGCAACGACTGGATCCAGTCGTGGGTAATAACCTCCGTGTCATTATTAAGGAATAGTAGATATTCTCCACTAGAATTATTTGCACCATAGTTACATGCATCTGAAAAATTGAATTTCTTCTTGTATTTAATAACATGCACATTGCCATTATTATCTATCAATTTTTCATAAAAATCATTTACTCGAGAATCTATAGATCCCGTATCTACAATTATTATTTCAAAATATGGATACGAAGTATTTTCAATAATTGAATCTATGCATTTTTTTATATATCTAAAATTATCCTTGGTTGGTATGATAATTGATACCAACGGGTTTGTCGGAATTACATATTTTTTACGCCAAAATCCTAACGCAACATGAGAATCTATATAAGCATTTTCTCCTCTTTGTCTCACACTACTACGAAGGACATTCTTTTGATTTATATAAGCATATGGTTTACTATCAGCATTCATAGCAGTGGATGTCTCAGATTTACGCCAATGATATAAAATTTTCGGAATATGATAAATATTATTAGTTTTAGCAGAAATCTTCAAAAATAAATCCCAATCTTGCGCGCCATGTGTTCCGACAGTGAATCCATTAACACTTCTAATCATACCTGCCTTTATGGTAGCAAAATGCGTTACCATGTTGCATGAATTCATAAAATCAGGACTCCAGTCAGGTTTAAAAAATGGTTCTATATGAATACCGTCACTATCGATCTTGTCTTCATCTGTATAAATAAGATCTACGTCAGGATTTTTATTTATAACATCAACCACTTCAAACAAGGCGTTGGGAGGTAAAATGTCATCATGATCGAGTAATGATATATAGTCACCCTTAGCCATCGAAAGAGCTGTATTAGATGACTTTGATATATGACCATTTTCTTTACGAAATGTAGCCTTAATATTATTATACTTTTCTATATATTCATTTATAACACTCTTTGTTTGATCGCTAGTAGAATTATCATCAGAAATACACAACTCCCAGTTGTCATAACTCTGAGATAGGACAGAGTCAATACAGCTACGCAGATATACTGGATTTGTATTATATGTCGGCAACAAAATACTAATCAATGGACGTTGCTTAAATTCCTTGGAATATTTTCTTTGTAACTTAAGTTGCTCATCGGTTACTTTATGCTTATCAAACCATTTAATATAATCTTCATATCGTTTCTTATTAATAAATCTACGATCGCGAAACAACCTTACTTGTTCACTACCGTATGACGGATGTAATGCTGCTCTAATAACAAATTTAGTACTCTTTATAATCTTATTTTTCATCTGATTTTATCCCCTCTTCTTTACACTCCACTTTCCCATTATTCTCATTGGACCATCACGAAAATCATCCTTACCTGTAATAATAAACGAAAATGCTCGTGGCAAATGTTTAATTATGCCATCATCAGCCCTGCGATGTAATGACATATGAATATCATATTTGCCAGGATTAAAGCCATCCAAACTCTGATTGAAATTAATCCTCCTATTGTTTTGTATAAAGTCACTAGGAGTGTCTCTACAATTGCGATCAGCAAATACAAACCCTCCGTACACAAAGGATATATTCACAAAAACATCTTCAGCAATACCGTCTACAGTCACGCCAATATCAATCGAGTCTTCTTGTGTAAAATTTTTTTTACTAGGTATATCAACAGACATACTAACTGAATCGTCATGAGATTCTTCTTCTGCACTGGTAACCGCATCCATATTAACCTCCGTATATATATCGGCAATTTCTTGAGGAGATCCAATATGTTTTATCGTTCCATTTTCTATATACATGGCTCTCGAGCAAAATCTGCGCACGGCGTTCATATCATGCGTCACAAAAACCACAGTCTGATTACTACGCTTAACTTTTTCAAAATAATCAAAACACTTCTGCTGAAAAGCCGCGTCCCCGACAGCCAGCACTTCATCAAGCATTAAAATATCGCCACGAGCTTTAATAGCTACAGAGAAGGCTAACCTAACCTGCATCCCTGATGAGTAATTCTTAAGCTTCTCTTCCATAAAATCTGCCAACTCAGAGAATTCAACAATATCATCATACATCAGCTCCATCTCTTTATGGCTAAATCCCAGTAAAGCTCCGTTTAAAAATACATTTTCTCTACCTGTTAATTCTGGATTAAAACCAACACCCAACTCGATAAACGGGACAAGAGATCCATTTACTCGTACTGAACCCTCCGTCGGAGAATAGATTTGAGCTATAGACTTCAATAAAGTACTCTTACCTGAACCATTTTTACCCACTATTCCAAAAAATTCACCCTTTTTAATATCAAAAGATATATTTTTTAATGGCGTAAATTCCCTGTAGCCTTTTTTGCCTTTAATATAATTAATAGTCTTCTGTTTAATCCCGTTACTAGACTCTGTTGGTATCTTAAAAGTCTTAGTAAGAGAATTAACTTCTATAACTACGTCCTTCATATATTCTAAATCTCCTCAGCAAATGTCTTTGACTGCTTCTTAAAATACCAAACCGCAAATAGAACCACTATAGCTATAGCTAAAAACGGTACAGACATCATTAGCGGGCTTAATCTATTCCACATAATCATCGTATCTTTAGTTATAAGCACATATCTACTATCCTGAATAATTTGTGCAACAGGATTAAGAAACAACAGATCAACAGCAAAATTGCTCTTCTGTGAAACCATCTGCATTGGATAAATAACAGGGGTGGCGTAAAATGCAGCCTGAGTAAATACCTCCCATAGATATCCAGTATCTCGCGACTTAACATTAAGAGCAGACAAGAAAAAAGCCACCCCTAAAGCAAATATATACAGTTCAATTATTAGTGGTACGATTAATAGTGACATCCATGATAAGTGGACTCCATTTACTAACACAAATAAGAGCACCACTATCATATTAAATAGCAAATTTATCAATGATGATACAGTGCCAGAAATTACAACAATATATTTAGGAAAATTAATCTTTCTGAGTAGGTCACCTCGACCTACTATAGAGTTTAGTCCTTGATTAGTTGCTTCTACGAAGAAGTTCCATAAAATTATCCCCAGCAATAAATACACTGGAAAATGTTCTATATTCCTTCCTACCCCTAAAAATTTATCAAAAACTACATACAATATCGAAAATAGAAAAAGCGGCTTAAGAACACTCCATACATATCCGAGAGCAGAGCCCTGATATCTCAATTTAAAATCCGTAATAACTAGTTCTCTTAAGAGAATCCTATTTTTTCTATTAAAAACCTCTAGCCACTTCATAATATACATCACCTATTATACAATACAAAAAGAACATTATGAATAGACTTGCAATTATAGTTCTTAACTGGAACGGATCCGACGACGCTATAGAGTGTGTTGATTCATTAATAAAACAAACCTTAAAACCTACTATTGTTATAGTAGATAATAATAGTAGCGACAATTCTGTTGCTGTATTTGAAGAATATATATCGTCGCATAAAAAAGAAAAGATTATTTTGCTCAAAAACTCAGACAATCTAGGATTCGCGGGAGGAATTAATACAGGATTAATCTATGCTCTAAAAAACAACTTTGAATATATTGGAGTACTTAATCCGGATGCGATAGCTGATAGAAACTGGTGTGAGGCTCTCGTTTATCAATTATCAAAATACCCAGAATGCGGAATTGCGACTGGAATCTTACAAAGACGCAATAGCAAAACTCTTGACACAACTGGAGATTTTTACACAACGTGGGGACTTCCTGGACCAAGAAACCGTGACGAGCCCATAAAAAACGCACCAACTAAGCCTGGAGAAATATTTGGTGCGACTGGCGGCGGGGCTATTTATCGTGCAAAAATATTTGATGATATAGATATGTTTGATGAAGATTTCTTCATGTATTATGAGGATGTTGACTTAAGTTTTCGGGTGCAATTAGCCGGCTGGAAAGTTCGCTTCACACCCAAGGCTATCGCTTATCATAAAGTTGGCGCTAGTAGTAAAAAAGTTCCCGGATTAGCTGTTTATAATACTTTCAAAAACTTACCGTTAGTCTTCCTTAAAAATGTTCCGGGTAAACTATTTTGGTATATTGGTGTACGATTCTTGCTGACATATTGGTTGATTTTTGCCAGCGCAATTCGTCACGGCAACGGTTGGCCCGCATTCAAGGGTGCTTTAGTATCAATTATTCACAAACCGGCAGCTTATAAAAAACGTTTTTATATCCAAAAAAATCGTAAGGTTTCCGTCGACTATATTCGTAATATTATCCACAATGGACCGCTGCCAAATCAAACTGGATTATTAAAATTTAAGCATTTTTTCAGAATAAAATAATATATTTAATACTATGAAAACCATCACCCTTCTCGTTCCTGTCTACAACGAAGAATCCGTTTTGCCGCAATTATTTAAGCGCTTGGACGAATTTACAAAAAACACGCCCAATTATCAATTCGAATTTCTCTTCATAAATGACGGCAGCGTCGATAAATCTTTTTCAATCATAACCGAGCAATCGAAAAAAGATTCTCGAATTAGCTATATAAATTTATCGCGAAACTTCGGCAAGGAAATTGCGATGATAGCTGGAATTGACCACGTAAAAAGTGACGCTCTGGTGATTATTGATGCCGATCTGCAGGATCCGCCAGAGCTCATCCAGGAAATGATTTCGTATTGGGAAGATGGTTACGATGACGTCTATGCTCGCCGCAACAATCGACAAGGCGAAACCTGGCTGAAGAAAAAAACCAGCCAATGGTATTACAGAATATTGCAAAAATCGACCAATATCCCCATTCAGGTCAACACTGGAGATTTTCGCTTACTGGATCGCCGATGCATTGAGGCTTTGCAAAAATTCCGCGAATCTCAGCGCAATACAAAAGCGATTTTCAGCTGGATTGGATATAAGAAAAAAGAGATATTTTATAATCGCGATCCCAGATTAGCCGGTCAAACCAAGTGGAATTACCGAAAACTACTCAACTTAGCAATCGACGGAATTACCAGCTTTACTACCGCACCGCTACGCATGGCAACTATTTTTGGATTCATTGTTTCGTTTATTGCTTTTGTTTGGATAGTCTATCTTTTAGTTCGCCCTTTGTTCGGAGTTTCCACCGGAGCTGGCTATTCTTCCTTAATGGCAGTCATCTTATTCCTCGGGGGAGTTCAGTTATTATCTCTGGGCATAATTGGCGAATATGTAGGACGGATATTTATTGAGACAAAAAACAGACCATTATATTTAATAGAGGAGCATCATGCAGGAAATATTAAAAAAACACGCCGATAAATTAAGATTTCTTATCGTTGGCAGTACTAATACAGTACTAGATTTTGGCATACTTTTTAGTCTAACAATCTTCTTAAATGCCCCAAAAGAGTTTGCTAATTTTATATCAACATTCGTTGCCTTTTTGTTCTCATTTTTTGCAAATAAAAAATACACTTTCAAGTCAACATCTCAAAACTTGAAAAAACAATTTCTTTTATTCGCGGCAGTTACACTATTTGGTTTATGGGTAATTCAGACAATTATTATCGCCATTATTACACCGATATTCATAAACTTCGGATTAAATAAATCACTCGCCCTATTAATTAGCAAGCTAGCCGCCACGGTAGTCAGCCTCGTTTGGAATTACGTTCTGTACTCCAGAATAGTCTTTAAAGACACTAAGAACTCTTCTGGCTAATAATTAGCCGTCGTTCGCGACCTTCACCTTCAGAATGCGTATCAATATCGCTATATTCACCAGCCAAGTGATGCACTGTCCAGCGATCAGCGGCATTCAAATCCACCACCTTTGACTCGCCAGTTCGACGGACTTCTTCAATCCAGCCGCGCGCCTTTTCGGCAATTTTTTCAGCGTGCTGCTTTTTATAGTCCGCAATGTCCAAATTCACCCGAACAGTTGACGCTTCTTTATGACGAAGCGCTGTCGACAAAAGATTCTGAATACTACGCAATGTTTCCGCATTTCTACCGATTAAAATACTGCTTCGCTCGCTATGTGGAATTGAGGCTACAACAATTCCATCTTCGATTTTTACTGAAACTTCCAGATTCAAGTCAAAGAACGTTAGCAAATCCTCTAAATATTTTTTTACAAATTCAACCGTTTCAATTTGGTCCATAAATCCTCCTTAATCCTTAGCCTTGATCCGAGTTATCCTAGCCTCTGTAGCCTTTTTAACACGTTTGTCGATTTTTGTCGATGCTTTAGATTTTTGAGATGATTTTTTATCTGCAATTTCTTGCATTTCTTTAGAGTCTTGCTTGAAGATGATATAGTTCTGGAGATATCCCACAGCGCTAGCTGTCGTCAAATAAAGCGCCAAAGCCGCCGGCAAATACACAATCACGAAGAACATCATTACTGGCATAAATTTCATCATTTTTCGCGTCATAATAGCATTTACTTCCGCCTGATCCGCCTCTTTTCCATCGCCAGCCTCAGCTAAAATGTCACGTAATTTACGATTGCTGTCAGATTGAGGCGACAATTGTTTTGAAGTTAAATATTGCAAATATGCCGCAACTGCTGCCAAAATAACCAAGCCAATAACAATTCCATTCTTTGATACCGCGTGCTGCGTCAAATCTATAATTCCCAGGAAATTCTGATTAAATTGATCCGGGTTATTCACTAAATTATTAGCAACCGGCAGGTTTTTCATAAAATCATAAACATATTTTCCTAGATCAGCGCGGTTAGAAACGAAAATCTGCACCACTCGATACATTGCAATCAAAATTGGCAGCTGAATAATCATAACACCAATTGAACCAAAGGCGCTGACGTTGTGTTTTTTATAAAGCTCCACCATCGCTAAGTTGCGCATTTGTGGATTTTTCGCGTACTGTTTTTTAATCTTCACCAACTCTGGCTGCATTTTACGCATTGCCTTTGCTTGATGAAGCTGCTTCTTAATTAGCGGCCAAAGTAAAAGTCTTACAATAATCGTAAAGATAATGACACTAACACCAAAATCCGGAATTAGACTATAAATAGCCATTAGCAAATTTAAAATCGGTCGAACAATAAACTCATCAAAAAAACTCATGTCTTAATTATAGCAAAAAAGCATCTATTTATACAGTTGAGCTTGAGAGAAAAGATTCTTTATTGTCTGTTTTAAATCTTTATGTGGCATCGATAAAACTTCCGCCGAAAATATAATAACAGCCACGTCTTGATCATTTTTCATATTAGGTAGCTCTAAGCGAATAATTTCATAAACACGTCGACGTATACGATTCCGACGCACCGCTGATTTTAGGACTTTTTTACTAACAACAACCGCAAATCTGCTGTGATTTCGATACGGATTTTTCACATATTTTATCGTGGCTATAGACGAACGAACCGCCTGTCCATTTTTATAGACAAACTTAAGACTGCCATGACCATGAAACCGATTACATTGTTGTAACATATTTTACAATTATATCAAAAAATCCCGCCTTCATCGACGGGATAATTTTTAG